>NZ_JANEWM010000070.1:0-21913 GCF_028069825.1 Citrobacter sp. Igbk 14 | reverse complement strand
ATGTTTTGTTGTGAAAATATATAAAATAAAAATTATACAAGGGGAGGTGATTGCGTTATTCTGCGCGGGTTATATGCCTTTATTGTCACGATTTAATTTATTTTCGTTGGTATGTTGGCAGGAATGCTCACTACCCAGCGAATAAATTGACAAGCCCGAACAATTGTTCGGGCTTTTTTTTGGACTCCAGGTTAATACCTAACTGAGCGTATTAATCAGTACTGCTCTTTTCTGCTTTTCCTGCCAATTGCGCCAGGAAATCGTAGCGTTTTTGCAAGTCAGCCGTTGCGTCTTTCCACAGTTGCTCCGCAACCTCGGGTTGTTGCGCATTCAGACGACGGAATCGTTGCTCATTAAGCAATGTTTCAGCCAGCGCGTCTGACGGTGGACGAGAATCCAATGCCAGCGGTAATTTGCCTTCGTCTGCACGACGCGGGTCAAAGCGATACAATGGCCAGAACCCGGTTGCGGTGAGCTGACGCATCTGATCGTGACTCAGCGCGAGATCGTAGCCATGTTCTTCACAGGGGCTGTACGCAATAATCAGCGATGGGCCCGGATAAGACTCCGCTTCCTGAATTGCTTTCACCGTCTGGTTTAGCTGTGCGCCCAACGAGATCTGCGCCACGTATACATGGCCGTACATCATCATACTGACACCAAGATCTTTGCGGGCCTTGCGTTTACCATGCTCGCCGAATTTAGTCACGGCACCGAGCGGCGTGGCTTTTGACGCTTGTCCGCCAGTGTTGGAGTAACACTGGGTATCCAGTACCAGAATGTTAACGTTCTCGGTCAGGCTTAAAACATGGTCCAGACCACCAAAGCCTATGTCATAGGCCCAGCCATCACCACCAATCAGCCAAATGGATTTCTCCACCAGCGCATCGGCGTCGGTCAGTAACTGCTGTGCGCCTTCTACGCCCTGCAGATGCTGGCGTAACGCTGCAACTTGCTCACGACGGACTTCTGGTGTTGCCTCCGCGTGCAGGGCGTCATTCAGCTCAGCCGGGATTTTATCGGCAAACTGTTCCAGTAAACGCATGACGCGCACACGATGCTGATCTACCGTCAGACGGAAGCCCAAACCAAACTCGGCGTTATCTTCAAACAGTGAGTTCGCCCACGCCGGTCCACGGCCATTAGCATCGGTGGTATACGGCGTTGAGGGCAGGTTACCGCCATAAATTGATGAACAGCCAGTGGCGTTGGCGATCAGCATACGATCGCCGTACAGCTGCGTAAGGAGTTTGATATACGGCGTTTCACCGCAACCGGAACAGGCTCCGGAATATTCAAACAGCGGGGTAATCAGCTGAGACGTTCGGATATCAATGCGTTCCAGCTTGCTGCGATCGATCTCCGGCAGATTGAGGAAGAAGTCATAATTCACTTTTTCTTCTTCAACGTGTTCAAGGCGAGACATCATATTGATGGCCTTGATCTCAGGATTCTGGCGATCTTTCGCAGGGCACACTTCGACGCACAGATTACAGCCGGTGCAATCTTCAGGTGCAACCTGCAGTACGTACTTCTGACCGCGCATATCGCGTGATTTCACATCCAACGAATGCAGGCTGGCAGGGGCGCTTTCCATCGCTTCTGGTGAGACCACTTTGGCACGGATGGCCGAGTGCGGACAGGCGGCAACGCAATGGTTACACTGGGTACACAATTCTTCTTTCCAGATAGGGATTTCTTCGGCGATATTGCGTTTTTCCCAGCGCGTGGTTCCCATCGGCCAGGTACCGTCTGGTGGTAACGCTGAAACGGGCAGGGCATCGCCGAGACCTGCGAGCATCGCTGCTGTCACGGTTTTTACAAAATCAGGCGCGGCATCAGAAACGACCGGCGGACGGTTGGCGCTGTGCGGATCAACCGGTTGCAGTGCCACCTCGGCGACGGATTCACGTGCCAGCGCCAGCGCCTGCCAGTTACGTTCAACCAGATCCTGACCTTTGCTGCTATAGCTTTTGGCTATGGCGCCCTGCAATTCAGCCAGGGCGCTGTCACCGGGTAAGATTTGTGTCAGATGGAAGAACGCCATTTGCATGACGGTGTTAATACGCGCGGCCAGACCGCATTCACGCGCGATTTTGGCCGCATTAATCACATAGAAACGGGCTTTCTTCTGATTCAGAACCGCCTGAACTTCCTGTGGCAGGCGAGTCCAGACTTCATCCACGCTATACGGCGTATTGAGCAGGAAAATACCGCCAGGCTTCAGACGCTCGGCCATTTGATATTTATCGATAAACTGCAACTGGTGGCAGCCGACAAAATCAGCCTGCGATACCAGATACGCCGAACGGATAGGGTGCTCGCTGACGCGCAGATGAGAAACGGTCAGACCGCCTGCTTTTTTCGAATCATAGACGAAATAGCCCTGCGCGTACCACGGCGTGGAGTTACCGATAATCTTGATATTGTTTTTGGTGGCCGATACGCTGCCGTCGCTGCCCAGACCATAGAACAGCGCTTCGAGCTTGGCGGTACCGGGCAGGGTATTTTCTGGCAGAGGCAGCGACAAATTGGTGACGTCGTCATAAATACCGACCGTAAAACGCGATTTGGGCTTAGCGCTGCTCAGTTCATTAAATACCGCCATCACGCAGTCCGGGCCAAACTCTTTAGAAGAAAGCCCGTAACGCCCGCCAATGACGCGTGGTAATGTTTCCCGCTCGCCGCAGTTAAAGGCTTCTGCTAACGCGGTCATCACATCCAGATACAACGGCTCTGCCTGGGCGCCTGGCTCTTTGGTGCGATCCAGAACGGCAACGCTACGCGCCGTTTCTGGTAATGCCTGCAGTAAATGTCTGGCGGAGAAGGGGCGGAACAGCCGAACTTTCAGGACGCCAACTTTCTCTCCACGAGCAAGTAACTCTTCGACGACTTCTTCGCAGGTACCAATCGCGGAACCCATCAAGATAATGACACGCTCCGCCTGTGGATGACCGTAATACTCAAATGGCTGGTACTGACGACCTGTCGCCGTGGCGAAATCGTTCATCGCCTGTTCTACGTGATCGTAAACCGCGTTGTACCATGGGTTCGTCGCTTCGCGTGACTGGAAGTAAGTGTCCGGGTTGGCAGACGTCCCGCGAATAACCGGATGCTCTGGATTAAGCGCACGAGCCCGATGTGCATCAATTTCAGCTTGCGGCATCAGGCTGAGGATCGTGTCATCGGCCAGCGGCACAATTTTATTGATTTCATGCGATGTGCGGAAACCATCAAAGAAATGAATAAAAGGGACGCGACTTTTCAGCGTGGCAATTTGTGAAATCAGCGCGAAATCCTGTGCTTCCTGGACGCTGCTGGCACAGAGCATGGCGCAACCTGTCTGGCGCACTGCCATTACGTCGGAATGGTCACCGAAGATAGAGAGTGCATGAGTAGCAATGGTACGCGCGGCAACGTGCAGCACAAATGGCGTCAACTGACCGGCCAGTTTGTACAGCGTTGGGATCATCAACAGTAGACCCTGCGATGAGGTAAATGACGTTGAGAGCGCACCGGTCTGCAATGCGCCGTGAACGGTCGCGATTGCGCCGCCTTCTGACTGCATTTCTACGACGCGAGGGGTATCTCCCCAGACGTTTTTAAGCCCGTTCCCGGCCCAGGCGTCTGCCTGTTCTGCCATCGTCGAACTCGGCGTAATCGGGTAGATGGCGATAACCTCGCTGGTACGAAAGGCAACCGAAGCAACCGCACCATTACCGTCAATTGTTTGCATACTGACACCCTTACATTGCGCAAAAAGAGGGACACGCAAAACAGTAGCGAGTCCTGTAATTATCCTTTTATTTTAGCAAAAGGCTTTCAGGCACATTTTCGCTTTTGTGTCCCTGGAATAAACAGAATGAATGGTTTGATCAAAGGAGTAGCCAAAAAATTGCCAGAAAATGTAAACAGCACGCATAAATGCGCATTTTGCCTCTCGACGGCAGTGTTTCCGCTGCCTATTATTTATGGCTGTGTCGTTTGGTTAATATTCAGAGGGGAGTAAGATGCGCGCAGCGTTTTGGGTAGGGTGTGCCGCGTTGTTGTTATCGGCTTGCAGCAGTGAACCTGTTCAGCAGGCAACGGCCGCGCACGTTGCACCGGGCATGAAGGCCGCAATGTCCAGCTCCGGAGAAGCCAACTGTGCCATGATTGGCGGTTCGCTATCCGTTGCTCGTCAACTGGATGGTTCTGCCATCGGGATGTGTGCATTACCCAACGGCAAACGCTGTAGTGAGCAGTCGCTTGCCGCCGGAAGCTGTGGGAATTATTGAGCCACTGCTTTTATTACATTAAATCCGCCAGTTTAAACGTCAACGTTTGTTCTGCCGTAGCCAGTGTTAACTGGTCAGCAGTCAGATCGACCTGTGCGCCTTGCTTAAACATCTCGCTGACGATGCCGTCGAGCGCGTTAAGCTGTGGATCGGCGCACATCATGCGTGTCATTGCCATGTCTTTCACTTTCAATTCTCCGTCGGACAGCTTGCCCTGACCGTGGAACTGATTACACATTTTTCCCGATACCGTCATATTTTCGCCGAAACTTAATTCGGGTGGGTTATTGGCGACGGTTACCGGCTTGCCATTGACGCTCTGTAGAACAAAACGGTGGTGCTGTAACTGTTCGCGATTGACGGAAATTTTTCCATTGCTCACACAGCCAGCCATAAGCATGCTGAGCGCAATCAGCGTGACAATTTTCTTCATTAACTTTCTCTACGTTCGTGACGGGATTGCATTCATGATGATAATGATATCGCCAGATTTATCATTGGGGGTTATCTGAAAATGCTCCCCTGGAAGCAGGGGAGCGGTATGATTAGAAGAGGGCGTTCGGACAGGTTTCGCCTTTGGCGATTTGAGCCAGATTCTGCAAGGTTGTTTCAGAAATGCTGGTCAACGCTTCGGCAGTCAGGAATGCCTGATGCCCGGTGAACAGGACGTTATGGCAGGCTGACAAACGACGGAACACGTCATCCTGAATCACGTCATTGGACTTATCTTCAAAGAACAGGTCGCGTTCATTTTCATACACGTCCATACCCAGTGAACCGATTTTCTGGTTTTTCAGCGCGTCGATTGCTGCCTGAGAATCAATCAGCGCACCACGGCTGGTGTTGATGACCATCACGCCATTTTTCATTTGCTCAAAGGCTTCGTGATTGAGCAGATGATAATTTTCCGGTGTTAACGGGCAGTGCAGGGAAATAACATCAGACTCTGCAAACAGTGTTTTAAGATCGACATATTCAACCCCTAACTCAAGGGCGGCGGCGCTGGGATACGGATCAAACGCCAGCAGGCGCATACCAAACCCTTTCAGGATCCGCAGTGCAGCAATACCGATTTTACCTGTACCAATCACCCCGGCAGTTTTGCCGTACATGGTGAAACCCGTCAGACCTTCAAGTGAGAAGTTTGCGTCACGAGTACGCTGATAAGCACGATGGATACGGCGGTTCAGCGTCATCATCATACCGATTGCATGTTCGGCGACGGCTTCAGGTGAATAGGCAGGAACACGTACAACCTGCAAGCCCAACTCTTTCGCGGCGTCCAGATCGACGTTATTGAACCCGGCGCAGCGCAGCGCGATGTATTTCACACCGTGCTTTTTCAGCTCTTCCAGAACAGGGCGGCTGCCATCGTCATTCACGAAGATACACACGGCTTCGCAACCGTGGGCTGTTTTGGCTGTCTTTTCCGTCAACAAAAAGTCAAAAAATTCAAGTTCAAAACCAAAAGCCTCGTTAACCTGCTGCAGATACTTTTTGTCGTACTGTTTTGTACTATAGATGGCGAGTTTCATAAGACTTTCTCCAGTGATTTTGACGTCACATTAATTCAATTCAAATTATTTTACAAAATATAAAAAATTATTGATAGTCAAAGACGTAATGAAAAATTCCAGCGCATCTGTTGTTAGTGTGGGCAGGTTCTTTAATTTCAACAACTGATTTCACTCATGTCAGACTGCATGCGGATTTTGGTTATTTTTTGCCCATGTAGGCGGGGTCAGGTACGGACATACGGTACGTCCCCACATTGCAGACGTAGCGTTTAAAAAAACTCATCGAGCATCAAATGAAACTGCACTTTGTTACTGTCTGGATCGGAAATACCATACGTTTGAAAAAGTCGTTGCTGTAAAGACAGTGAAAATTCCCCGAGACAACTCCAGAGGATCGCAAGGTCCTGGTAACGATCGGCAATACCTACTCGACCAACGTCAATACAACCCATCACGCGGCCATCAGCAAAAATAATGTTATCAAGCGAGAAGTCGCCATGCGTCACAACGGGATCGGGAGGAAATGGCAAACGGTCATGCATTGCATCCCAGACTTGTTCAGCAGACCAGTCATGACGTTCATCATCAAAATCATCGGTATCTACCAGACCGTTGACCATTCGTGTATGGGCTAATGAGAGACGAAACGGGTAGTCGCTGTTAAAAGGGCAGTGGCTGACTGGAATGGCATGTAATCGACGCAGGAATACTGCCAGCGCATCAACAATATCGCCACGGTCATCAGGATAGTCTTCCAGCATCTGAAAAGCGGTTTTTCCACTGATTGCTGTTGTCAGAAGCCACGCTTCATCAGCCGTACGGCTAAAATGATTGATGGTGGGCAGAGGCATATAGGCCTGCAGCCAGTTGAGTCTGACCATTTCATCGGTGATATCATTTGCAACGGTGCCTTTGCCATGCTTTAGAAATAACTCTGGCGCATCAGCCTTGCCATATAAGTGATAAATTGCCGCCCCGGACAGACCGACATTATTCCGCGCCCATTGATAACCTGCCAGTTCAGCGTCCAGCAGTGGGTTTAACGGCAGACTGGCGCATAGCGTTTCTCTTTGCGAATGATTCATACAACCCCTTTGTTTGGCAACAGACGCACAGCAGAGCATTCTAATCTCACTCACTGTAAATCCATCATTTTGCAATGTAAGGTATTGATTGAAGCATCACTGTCATAGCAGTCCTGAACAGATGTAACTAATCTCCATCTTATTGATTTATCAGTTTCTTTGTGACTGATCTGCGTTCTATAAAAACGACATATCTTTCGGGAGCATCTATTCTTAATGTGGGCATGTTTAGTTAAACATGCCACAATACAAGCCTAAACCGGCTTAAATTTTCGCTAAATCAGGATATTAACTACCCATGAAGGGTAAATATAAAGCCGTTCTGGCACTCCTCTTATTATTGATTCTCATGCCGCTGACGCTGCTGATGACACTCGGTTTGTGGGTGCCTACGCTGGTGGGTGTTTGGTTACCGGTAGATACGCGTATCGCGCTGGATGAGAGTCCACGGCTGACCCGACACGGACTGTATATCCCGGAACTTCGTTATCTGGTCGATGATTGCCCGTTAGCACGTATTACTCAGGCCGAACTGTCGCATCCGAGTCGTTGGTTGTTGAACGTCAAGACCATTGAACTGGATTCTGCTTGCCTGGCCAAACTGCCGCAGGCGCAACCCTCACCCGTCGCACCTAAAACATTGGCGGAATGGCAATCGATGCTGCCCAATACCTGGATTAACATCGATAACGTTGTTCTCTCCCCATGGCAGGAGTGGCAGGGCAAACTGTCACTTTCGTTAACATCGTCTATTCAGCAGCTTCGCTACCAGGGGGAAAAGGTTAAATTCCAGGGGCGCCTGCATGGACAAAATCTGACGGTAAATGAACTGGACGTTGCGGCGTTTGAAGGGCAACCGCCGGTAAAACTGGTTGGGGAATTTACGATGCCGCTGGTTCCTGACGGACTGCCAGTGAGCGGGCATACGGTCGCAACGCTCAGTTTACCGCAGGAGCCAACGCTTGTGGATGCGGAGCTGGAATGGCAAGAAAATAGCGGGCAACTGATCGTGATGGCACGGGATGCGGCCGAGCCGCTTCTCGATCTGCCGTGGGAAATCACGCGTCAGCAACTGACTATCAGTGACGGTCGCTGGAACTGGCCTTATCAGGGGTTCCCGTTAAGTGGGCGTCTGGGGGTGAAAGTCGAAAACTGGCAGGCCGGTCTGGAAAATGCCGTGGTGAGTGGGCGTCTGAATATTCTGACGCAAGGTGAAGCCGGCAAAGGGAATGCGGTGTTAACCCTGGGGCCCGGCAAGCTCAACATGGATAACAGCGAAATGCCGCTGCAGTTGACCGGTGAAGCCAAACAAGGCGATCTGATTTTCTACGCCATGTTACCAGCAAGGCTCACCGGCAGCTTGAACGATCCGCAACTGGCGTTTGAACCTGGGGCATTGTTGCGCTCCCGTGGTCGAGTTATCGACTCACTTGATATTGACGAAATTCGCTGGCCATTGGCTGGTGTTAAAGTGACACAGCGCGGTGTGGATGGGCGTCTGCAGGCCATTTTACGAGCGCATGAAAACCAGATGGGGGGCTTTGAGTTACACCTTGATGGTCTGGCAAATGATTTTCTTCCTGATGCCGGCCGTTGGCAGTGGCGGTATTGGGGCAAAGGCAGTTTTACACCGATGCATGCGCTTTGGGATGTCGCTGGCAAAGGGGAGTGGCACGACAACACCTTGAGACTTTTCGACCTCTCGACCGGATTTGACCATCTGCAATACGGCACCATGACGGTGGAAAAACCGCGTCTGGTGATGGATGCGCCGATCGTGTGGGTCCGTGATGCCGAAAAACCGGCGTTTAGCGGTGCGCTTTCGCTCGATGCCGGAAATACGCTCTTTAGCGGGGGCAGCGTCTTGCCCCCTTCAACGCTGAAGTTCAGCGTCGAAGGGACTGATCCGACGATTTTCCAGTTCAAAGGTCAACTTCATGCCGGAGCAATAGGTCCTGTACAGTTGAATGGGCGCTGGGATGGGATCCGCCTGCGTGGTCAGGCCTGGTGGCCAAAACAATCACTCACCGTTTTCCAGCCATTGGTACCACCAGACTGGAAAATGAATCTGCGCGAAGGTGAACTGTATGCGCAGGTGGCATTCTCTGCCGCGCCGGAGCAGGGATTTGAGGCGGGGGGACACGGCGTACTGAAAGGTGGCAGTGCCTGGATGCCTGATAACCAAATTAACGGTGTCGATTTTGTGCTGCCGTTTCGTTTTGGCGAAGGCGCATGGCAACTGGGTACGCGGGGGCCGGTATCATTACGTATTGCGGAAGTTGTGAATCAGGTTGCTGCGACAAACATCACCGCCGATCTGCAGGGCGGATATCCCTGGAGTGAAGACAATCCGCTACTGTTAAGCGATGTCAGCGCCGAACTGCTGGGTGGCAAAGTGGTTATGCAACAACTGCGTATGCCGCAGCACGATCCGGCATTGTTACGGGTGCAGAATATCTCCTCCAGCGAACTCATCAGTGCGGTAAATCCGAAGCAGTTTGCTATGTCGGGTCCGGTCAGCGGTGCGTTACCGTTATGGCTGAATAACGAAAAGTGGATCATCAAAGACGGATGGTTGACCAACCCAGGACCAATGACGTTACGTATTGATAAAGACACTGCGGATGCCGTCGTCAAAGATAACATGGCAGCCGGCGCGGCGATTAACTGGTTACGTTATATGGAAATAACGCATTCCTGGACGAAAATAAATCTGGATAACCTGGGTGTATTAACTATGCAGTCAAGCGTCACGGGGAATAGCCGGGTGGATGGCAAAGTGGGTACCGTTAATTTGAATTACACCCATGAGGAAAACGTATTTACGTTATGGCGCAGTTTGCGTTTTGGTGACAATTTACAGGCATGGCTTGAGCAAAATGCGGCGCTGCCAGAAACCCATTGCCCGGAAGGCAAGGAATGTGAGGAACAACAATGAAAATGAGAGCTGCCATGCTGGGCCTGCTTGCGTCATCTCTGCTGGTGGGGTGTACCCCCAGAATCGAAGTGGCTGCGCCTAAAGAGCCCATCACTATCAATATGAACGTCAAAATCGAGCACGAGATCCATATCAAAGTGGATAAAGACGTCGAGAGTTTACTGAAATCGCGCAGCGATCTGTTCTGAGGTCACGATGAAAAAACAGCTTGTAGCGATCCTGGTGGCGTTAAGTTTTTTGAGCGGCAACGTGTGGGCATTGACGCTGAATGAAGCCAGAACGCAGGGACGGGTAGGTGAAACGCTTAACGGCTATCTTGTCGCGCTGAAAACGGATGCTGAAACGCAGGCGCTGGTGAATGAGATTAATAAAGCGCGCAACGCCAGTTACCAACAACTGGCTGAAAGCAACAATATTCCGCCAGATGAAGTGGCAAAAATGGCCGGGCAAAAACTGGTTGCTCGCGCCAAACCCGGCGAGTATGTACAGGGCATAAATGGCAAATGGTTAAGGAAAGAATAATGCATTTCTGAGCCGGGCTGACAAGCATTGCATTCACTTGAATTATTCATCGACATCGCAATAGTTGCCACACGGCATGATATCGATGTTGATATAGTTCCTCTCCGGTAGCGTCACTGGAGTGAAATCATGTGGCTTTTTAAGTGGTATGTCTGGAATCGTTGGGTATTCAAGCTGTTAAGCCGGGATGTCGCGGAGCCGGAACAATTTTTACTGCATTGCTGGGAAGAAAATCTGGCGAAGTGCAGGGATTATGCAACCATTTGGCGTGATATTAATCGCATTCACGGGAAGCAGGCAAAGAAGTAAGTACCCTCCCACCGGATGGTGAGAGGGTCAATCATCAGGCAGCGACGACGCTGTCGATTGCTGCTTTTGCATCGGACTGTGCTTTAGATGCCACTTCCGGACCGTAAGCAATACCTTCCGCGAAGACGACGTTCACGTCGGTGATACCGATAAAGCCCAGGAACACATTCAGATACGGGGTGATCAGATCGGTCGGTGTATCTTTATGGATACCACCACGGCTGGTCAGCACGATAGCACGTTTTCCGGTTACCAGACCTTCCGGGCCTTTCTCGGTGTAACGGAAGGTTACGCCAGCACGGGCAATCAGGTCGAAGTAGTTTTTCAGCTGCGTTGGAATGTTGAAGTTATACATCGGCGCGGCGATAACAATCACATCATGCGCTTTCAGCTCAGCGATCAGCTCATCAGACAGCGCCAGTGCTTCTTGTTGACGTGGCGTCAACGGGGTATCGCTCGGGCGCATCGCACCCACCAGTTCGCCATCCAGTACCGGAACAGGATTTGCAGCCAGGTCACGGACGGTGATTTCGTCAGCAGAGTGCTTTTCACGCCACTGTTCAACAAAATAATCAGACAACTGACCAGACTGAGAGTACCCTGCCAGAATACTGGATTTAAGAACTAATACCTTGCTCATGGGTGTTTCCTTTTATGTGTTTGAAGGGGATGTGCCCCGTTGCTTGTTGACACTTTATTCACAATCCTGCCGCAGTGATAGCGCAATATATCGAATCCTATGTTCGAAATTATTGAACAACACATGAAAAGCGCCGATGTGGTACTCTATACCCATCATCTACAAGAGATTTAACCCGGCAGAGCACTGCCCTCTAACGCTATGACAGAACAACAAAAATTAACCTTCAACATCCTGCAGCAACAGCTGGAATCGCTGATGCTGCGCGACAGACAGCGTTTTTCTCGTCGCCTGCACGGCGTGAAGAAGGTTAAAAATCCTGATGCACAACAGGCCATTTACCAGGAGATGGCAAAAGAGATTGACCAGGCAGCCGGTAAGGTTGTGCTGCGTGAAGCTGCTCGACCGACAATTACCTACCCGGAAAACCTGCCTGTCAGCCAGAAAAAACAGGATATTCTGGAAGCCATTCGCGACCATCAGGTGGTGATAGTTGCCGGGGAAACCGGTTCAGGTAAAACCACCCAGCTACCAAAAATTTGTATGGAGCTGGGGCGAGGGGTGAAGGGGTTGATCGGCCATACCCAGCCGCGTCGCCTTGCCGCACGTACCGTCGCTAATCGTATTGCTGAAGAGCTACACACTGAGCCGGGTGGCTGTATCGGCTATAAAGTCCGCTTTAGCGATCATGTCGGCGATAACACCATGGTTAAGCTGATGACGGACGGTATTCTGCTGGCGGAAATCCAGCAGGATCGGATGCTGATGCAGTACGACACCATCATCATCGATGAAGCGCACGAACGCAGTCTGAACATCGACTTTCTGCTCGGCTATCTGAAAGAGCTTCTGCCGCGCCGTCCAGATCTGAAAATTATCATCACCTCGGCGACTATCGATCCGGAGCGTTTTTCAAAGCATTTCAATAACGCGCCAATTATCGAAGTCTCCGGTCGAACGTATCCAGTAGAAGTACGCTATCGCCCGATTGTTGAAGATGCGGATGACACCGAACGCGACCAGTTGCAGGCAATTTTCGATGCCGTTGATGAACTGGGACGTGAAAGTCAGGGTGACATTCTGATCTTCATGAGTGGTGAACGTGAAATTCGCGATACCGCTGATGCACTGAACAAACTGGATTTACGTCATACCGAAGTGTTGCCGCTGTACGCCCGCCTCTCCAACAGTGAGCAGAACCGTGTGTTCCAGTCGCACAGCGGACGGCGCATTGTGTTGGCCACTAACGTGGCAGAAACCTCACTGACTGTTCCGGGTATCAAATATGTGATTGACCCGGGAACGGCGCGTATCAGCCGCTACAGCTACCGAACCAAAGTGCAGCGCTTGCCGATTGAACCGGTGTCGCAGGCCTCTGCGAACCAACGTAAAGGTCGCTGTGGTCGTGTATCGGAAGGGATCTGTATTCGTCTCTATTCAGAAGATGATTTTCTGTCACGTCCGGAGTTTACCGATCCGGAAATTCTGCGTACCAATCTGGCGTCCGTTATTCTGCAAATGACGGCGCTGGGTCTGGGGGATATTGCCGCATTCCCGTTTGTTGAAGCCCCGGATAAACGCAATATTCAGGATGGTGTGCGCCTGCTCGAAGAGCTGGGTGCGATTACCACCGACGAGCAGCAAACCGCTTATAAACTGACGCCGTTGGGCCGTCAGTTGTCGCAATTGCCGGTGGACCCACGCCTGGCGCGTATGGTGCTGGAAGCGCAGAAACATGGCTGCGTACGTGAGGCGATGATCATTACCTCGGCGCTGTCCATTCAGGACCCGCGTGAACGCCCTATGGATAAGCAACAGGCTTCCGACGAGAAACACCGCCGCTTCCACGACAAAGAGTCTGATTTCCTTGCGTTTGTAAATTTGTGGAATTACCTCGGCGAGCAACAAAAGGCGCTGTCATCGAACCAGTTCCGCCGTCAGTGTAAGGTTGATTTCCTTAACTATCTGCGCGTGCGCGAATGGCAGGATATCTACACGCAACTGCGTCAGGTCGTGAAAGAGTTAGGTATTCCGGTCAATAGCGAACCTGCTGAGTACCGGGAAATCCACGTTGCGTTGCTGACCGGATTACTGTCGCATATCGGGATGAAAGATGCGGATAAACAGGAATTTACCGGTGCGCGTAATGCCCGTTTCTCGATCTTCCCAGGTTCCGGTTTATTCAAAAAACCGCCGAAGTGGACAATGGTTGCAGAGTTGGTGGAAACCAGCCGTTTGTGGGGGCGCATTGCCGCGCGAATCGATCCCGAGTGGGTGGAGCCGGTTGCCCAGCATCTGATAAAACGTTCTTACAGTGAACCGCACTGGGAGCGTGCCCAGGGGGCGGTGATGGCGACAGAAAAAGTCACTGTTTACGGCTTACCGATTGTTGCCGCCCGTAAGGTGAACTACAGCCAGATCGATCCTGCACTATCGCGTGAACTGTTTATTCGCCATGCATTGGTGGAAGGTGACTGGCAGACGCGACATGCGTTTTTCCGTGACAACCTCAAGCTGCGTGCGGAAGTGGAAGAGCTGGAACATAAATCGCGTCGTCGCGATATTCTGGTCGATGATGAGACGCTGTTTGAGTTTTACGACCAGCGCATCAGCCATGATGTGGTTTCCGCCCGACACTTTGATAGCTGGTGGAAGAAGGTCAGCCGCGAGACACCGGATCTGCTCAACTTTGAAAAGAGTATGCTTATCAAAGAGGGCGCGGAGAAAATCAGCAAGCTGGATTACCCGAACTTCTGGCATCAGGGCAATCTCAAATTGCGGTTAAGCTACCAGTTTGAACCCGGCGCTGATGCGGATGGCGTGACCGTGCATATTCCGCTGCCGTTACTAAACCAGGTTGAAGAGAGCGGTTTTGAATGGCAAATCCCGGGGCTGCGTCGTGAACTGGTGATTGCGCTGATTAAATCACTGCCAAAACCGGTACGACGTAACTTTGTGCCGGCACCGAACTATGCAGAAGCGTTTTTGGGGCGTGTGACACCGCTGGAACTGCCGCTGCTGGACTCGCTGGAGCGTGAACTGCGCCGGATGACCGGCGTCACCGTTGACCGTGAAGACTGGCACTGGGATCAAGTGCCCGATCATCTGAAAATAACGTTCCGGGTGGTCGACGATAAGAACAAAAAGCTGCAGGAAGGGCGCTCACTGCAGGCTCTGAAAGATGCGTTGAAGGGTAAAGTCCAGGAAACGCTGTCTGCGGTGGCAGATGATGGTATCGAACAGAGCGGCCTGCACATCTGGAGCTTTGGTCAACTGCCGGAAAGTTACGAGCAAAAACGCGGCAACTATAAAGTGAAAGCGTGGCCAGCGCTGGTGGATGAACGAGACAGCGTTGCCATCAAACTGTTTGATAATCCGCTGGAGCAACAGCAGGCGATGTGGTGCGGTTTACGCCGTCTGTTGCTGCTGAATATTCCATCACCTATCAAATATTTACACGAGAAGCTGCCCAACAAAGCGAAGCTGGGGCTGTATTTTAACCCGTATGGCAAAGTGCTGGATTTGATTGACGACTGTATTTCCTGCGGTGTGGATAGACTTATCGACGCTAACGGCGGCCCGGTGTGGACGGAAGAGGGCTTTGCGGCGTTGCACGAAAAAGTGCGGGCTGAGCTGAATGACACGGTGGTCGATATTGCGAAGCAGGTCGAACAGATCCTGACGGCGGTATTTAACATCAACAAACGTCTGAAAGGGCGTGTGGATATGACCATGGCGCTGGGGCTTTCGGATATCAAATCGCAAATGGGCGGGCTGGTGTACCGTGGATTTGTCACCGGCAACGGTTTCAAACGTCTGGGCGATACGTTGCGTTATTTGCAGGCCATTGAAAAACGGCTGGAGAAACTGGCGATTGATCCGCACCGCGATCGGGCGCAGATGCTGAAAGTGGATAGCGTACAGCAGGCCTGGCAGCAGTGGTTCAATAAACTGCCGCCTGCGCGGCGTGAAGATGATGATGTCAAAGAGATCCGCTGGATGATAGAAGAGCTGCGAGTCAGCTACTTTGCCCAGCAGCTTGGCACGCCGTATCCCATCTCGGATAAACGTATTCTGCAGGCGATGGAGCAGATTTCAGGCTAACGCGTGGTGGTGCCGTAGACCGGATAAGGCGACGCCGCCATCCGGCGAGATAAGGCGCGGTGCCTGCTGGCGCTGTGCCTTATCAGGCCTACACCGGTCTACAGAACAAAGACCAGGAGTCACGAACATGAGACAGTTTCCAACACTTTCCGCGCCTACCCTTGCGGCGATAAATACCGTAGGACAATGGTTAGCGCAGAGCGATTTTGTGGACCACGCCGCTATTCAGGCAGACTGTGTGGTTCTGGCGGGGAATGCGGTGATCCCGACTATCGATGCGGCCTGCCAGATAGCAAAAGAACACCAGATTCCCTTGCTGATTAGCGGGGGAATAGGCCATTCCACAACGTTTCTGTATAGCGCGATTGCTCAACATCCGCGCTATAACATCATCCGCACCAGCGGACGAGCAGAAGCGGCGATCCTGGCTGATATTGCGCACCAGTTCTGGCAAATTCCGGGTGAGACGATTTGGGTGGAAGACCAGTCAACAAACTGCGGTGAGAATGCACGCTTTAGCTGTGCCTTACTGAACCAGGCGACAGAAAATATTCGCACGGTCATTGTGGTGCAGGACCCTACAATGCAACGCCGCACGATGGCGACATTCCAGCGTGTAACCCGTGATGATCTGCAGGCACCGCGCTGGTTGAGTTTTCCCGGTTTTATCCCTGAGTTGACCCTACAGAACGGCGGTGTGGATTTCGCGCCGACTGCGGAGGGGCTGTGGTCTGTGGATCGCTATCTTTCGCTGATTACCGGCGAATTGCCGAGACTACGCGATGATGCAACCGGCTATGGCCCTCGCGGTCGTGATTTTATCGCCCATGTTGATATCCCGCAGAAAGTTGAGGATGCGTGGCTGCATCTGCAAAACGATACGGCGCTGACTGATCTGCTGGCGAGCCGATCGCTGTAATCTCTGCCGCCCGTTTGTGCATGTTTTGTCGCAAACGGGCATAAATCCTGCCTGTTTTTTCCCTTCGCTATGACATTACCAGACGCTTTTATGAAGCGGCTCACAGAACGACAATTCCAGCAGTAATGCGTCATGCATGATTGGTATTAATTAACAATAGTTTTACTTGTTAAAAACAAATCAATCACAGGAGAAGCGCATGTCAGTACCCGTACAACATCCTATGTATATTGATGGGCAGTTTGTGACCTGGCACGACGATGCCTGGATTGATGTCGTCAATCCAGCGACCGAAGAGCTGATCTCGCGTATTCCCGATGGACGCGCTGAAGATGCACGTAAAGCGATTGATGCTGCGGAGCGTGCCCAGCCGGCATGGGAGGCGCTACCTGCAATTGAACGTGCAAACTGGCTACGCAAAATTTCTGCTGGCATACGTCAACGCGCAAGTGAAATCAGTGCGCTGATTGTGGCGGAGGGCGGGAAGATCCAACAGCTGGCCGAGGTCGAAGTCTCGTTTACCGCCGACTACATCGATTATATGGCGGAGTGGGCACGGCGTTACGAAGGTGAGATCCTGCAAAGCGATCGTCCGGGTGAGAATATCCTGCTGTTTAAGCGTGCGTTAGGTGTAACAACCGGCATTCTGCCGTGGAACTTTCCGTTTTTCCTGATTGCCCGCAAACTGGCACCAGCTTTGCTGACGGGTAATACCATTGTGATTAAACCCAGTGAATTCACGCCGAATAATGCGATCGCTTTTGCCAAGATTGTTGATGATATTGGTCTGCCGCGCGGGGTGTTTAACCTGGTGCTTGGACGCGGTGAAACGGTCGGTCAGGAACTTGCCGGGAACCCCAAAGTAGCGATGGTGAGCATGACCGGCAGCGTTGTGGCGGGCGAGAAAATCATGGCTGCGGCAGCGAAAAATATCACTAAGGTATGTCTGGAGTTGGGTGGCAAAGCGCCGGCAATCGTCATGGATGACGCCGATCTTGAGCTGGCTGTGAAGGCAATTGTTGACTCGCGGGTGATTAACACCGGTCAGGTGTGCAACTGTGCCGAACGCGTGTATGTCCAAAAAGGCATCTATGACCAGTTTGTGAATCGTCTGGGAGAGGCAATGAAAGCCGTCCAGTTTGGCAACCCGGCCGAGCGTAATGACATCGCGATGGGGCCGCTCATTAATGCGGCTGCGCTGGCACGTGTGGAACAGAAAGTGGCGCGCGCAGTGCAGGAGGGCGCCAGGGTGGTGCTGGGCGGTAAAGCCATAGAGGGGAAAGGCTATTATTACCCGCCGACGTTGCTGTTAGACGTGCGTCAGGAGATGGCGATTATGCACGAGGAGACGTTTGGTCCGGTGCTGCCGGTGGTAGCGTTTGATACGCTGGAAGAGGCGCTGACGATGGCAAACGACAGCGACTATGGGCTGACTTCGTCGATTTACACGCAAAACCTGAACACGGCGATGAAGGCGATTAAAGGACTGAAGTTTGGCGAAACCTATATTAATCGCGAAAACTTCGAGGCGATGCAGGGGTTCCATGCGGGGTGGCGTAAGTCAGGGATTGGTGGTGCAGACGGTAAGCATGGCTTGCATGAATATCTGCAAACGCAGGTGGTTTATCTGCAGTCCTGATACTGATACGCTGAGTATAAGCCGGGTGATCCTGTGTGCCACCCGGCACAATCATCACACTTTTGTGGCTATCCAGTTCATCATCATTTCCGGCCACACGGCCAGCGGTAACCCTTGAGTATCCCGAATACCGAAGCCGTGTTTGCCGCGTTCAAACAGATGCATTTCAACAGGAATCCCCTGTGCGCGAAGCGCATTAAAAAATGCCAGACTGTTTTCGACTTTCACCGCCGGATCGTCAATGGCATGCAGCAGGAATGTTGGTGGCGTCGTGTTCTCAACCCGTTCTTCAAGTGAATAGCGGTGCAGATCCTGCTCTTCGGGGGTCGTACCAACTAATTCAAGGCGAGAGCCAGGATGAGCAATATTCTCACGCAGGCTAATCACCGGATAGACCAGTGCCATGAAAGCGGGTCGGGCGGGTTGTTCGTCTGCGCTATCTATGGGCGTATAAACCGATTCAGCAAAACGTGTTCCCAGGCTGGCTGCCACATGACCGCCAGAGGAAAAGCCCAGGACACCGATACGATCAGGGTCGATTCGCCACTCCTGTGCGTGAGCCCGAATGTAGCGCATCGCGCGTTGGGCATCGGCCAACGGTGCGTTTGACGCTTCCTCGTGACCATCCCCCGGCATGCGATAGGTCATGACAAACAGGGTATAACCACGGGCATTAAAAAAGGGTGCCAGCGCACTGCCTTCTTTGTCCAGCACGACGCGTCGATAAGAGCCGCCGGGGGTGACAAGTATCCCCACACCATTCGGTTTTGCGGGGGCGTAGACGGTGATTTCTGGGGCACGAATACCGGTTACCGCACGATCGTAATGAGAGGTTCCCGTATGTCTGGGTTCGGGGGTAAATACCGCATCGCTGTTTTTTGCTCCGGGGGCTTCACCCATTGGCCAGACTGAGACGGTGGCGGCGTGGGCAACGGCTTGCGCTATCATAGTTTCTAACGTTTCACGACTCAGTGTTTCCATTACTGTGCTCCCTCTGTGGCAAAGGTTAGCTATAGCACACTTGATGAGTTGAAAACGGGGAGAGACTCACAACGTATTGAATTAGCGGGAAATGAAACGAGGCGGAGGCGATCCTCCGCCATAACACTAAAGCGTGATAAATTTATCCAACGTACGGATCAGTTGGGTGACAAAACCGTACTCGTTATCGTACCAGGCCACGGTTTTTACCAGTTGCAGATCGCCCACTTCGGTGATCTCGGTTTGTGTCGCATCAAATACTGAACCGAAATGTGAGCCAATGACATCTGACGAGACAATTTCTTCGTCGGTATAGCCGAATGATGCATTGTTCAGCGTTGCCTTTTTCAGCGCGTTGTTAACCTCTTCCGCAGTGACTTTTTTACCCAGAATCGACACCAGTTCAGTGACAGATCCTGTTTTTACCGGAACACGCTGGGCGTGGCCTTTTAATTTCCCGCTCAGGGCCGGGATCACCAGACCAATCGCTTTTGCTGCACCGGTGGTATGAGGAATGATATTTTCTGCTGCCGCGCGTGAAGCTCGCAGATCCTTACCACGTGGCCCATCAACCAGTGACTGTGTCCCGGTATAGGCATGGATGGTGGTCATGGTACCAAGCTGAATACCGAAGTTGTCATGCAGCGCTTTTGCCATCGGTGCCAAGCAGTTAGTGGTGCACGATGCGACAGAAATAATCCGATCGCTTGCATCCATCGTGTCGTCATTCACGTTAAAGACGATCGTCTTCATCTCTCCTGCTGGGGCGGATATCAGGACTTTTTGGGCGCCTGCATCCAGGTGGGCCTGCGATTTTTCTGTTGAGGTATAAAAGCCAGTGCACTCGATGATAATTTCCGCGCCTGTGCTTTTCCACGGAATATTTTTGGCCTCTTTTTCGGCGTAAACAGCAATTTTTTTGCCATCGACAATCAGTGCGTCCTCGGTAAAGTCGACGCTCCAGGGGAATGGTCCGTAGTTTGAATCGTGTTTTAACAGATAGGCGAGGATTTTCGGTGAGGTAAGGTCATTGATAGCGACGACCTCCACACTGCTTTTGACTTCCAGTAGCCGACGCAATACCAGACGACCGATACGACCAAAACCGTTAATGCCAATTTTACTCATGGTTTTCTCCTGTCAGGATGAGACGGTACGACATATTTTCCCTACCAGGCATAGTCCAGTCAGGCATCCGCGGCAATAGCTGTTTTTGCGGTTAAACGTAACTGACTGAAAATGAGTGAACAAAACTTAATGAATTTTTAACAAAAGCCCGTTATGTTGACGCATTATTGTTTTTATTCGAGAAGTGTTATGGGGAAGAAGTATTCTGGCCTGCAAATTGGCATTCACTGGCTGGTCTTTTTGTTGGTCATTGTGGCCTACAGTGCCATGGAGTTTCGCGGATTTTTCCCGCGCAGCTATCGTCCCGGGTTCAACATGGTACATGTTTCCTGTGGTATCACGATTTTAGCGTTGATGGTGGCGCGTCTGCTGGTCAGACTTAAGTATCCGGCACCCCCGATTGAACCAAAACCGAAACCGATGATGACTGGTATGGCGCATCTGGGGCATCTGGTTATCTATTTGCTGTTTATTGCGCTGCCAATTATTGGCCTGGTGATGATGTATAACCGGGGAAATCCGTGGGTTGCATTCGGCATTGTTATGCCACATGCGGCAGAAGCCAATTTTGAACTGGCCGATATGCTGAAATCATGGCACGAAACGTTGGCAAACCTGGGTTATTTTGTCATTGGCCTGCATGCCGCTGCGGCTCTGTTACATCACTATTTCTGGAAGGATAATACGCTCCTGCGCATGATGCCGCGTAAGCGTTCCTGATAAAACACCCCGCGTAATGCGGGGTGTTTTATTTCTCCGTGATTATTTTTCGCAAGAGATCTCTTTTTCAACGCGTTGCACCTGCGTGGCGCGTTTCTTCAGGCTGATGATGGCCAGCGCCAGAACAATCAGCACAATCCCGCTACCTTCGATAACGCCAGGTTCTTCGCCGAGCAACCACCAGGAAAAGAGTACCCCACAAACCGGCACCGCCAGCGTGCTTAAGCTGGCGATACTGGCAGGCAGGTTACGCAGCACAAACAGCCATAAGCTCCAGGCCAGCGCTGTTGCCAGTACGGCGCTATATCCTAATGCCCAGAATACGACAGGCTGCCAGTCAGGCGTTCGCTGTGGGACCAGCCAGGCGACCAGACTCATCACCAGCGCGGCATACAGCATCTGCCACGAGGTGAGTGCTAACAGGTCGATATTGGGATGACGAGCGTACATCCGTTTGGCGACAACTGCACTGGCTCCCCAACTGATACCTGAGAGGATTGCCAGCAGCGCACTCTTCATTGACGAAAAGTCCAGTTGCCACGGCTGTAATACCAGTATCAATCCAAACGCCGCCACCGCAATAGCGACGTACTGCAAACGACGCATGCGTTCACCGAGAAAAAGGGCGGCCATAATGACCACCCAGAAGGGCATGGTATAACTCAGAATAGCGACTTTTCCCGCACCGCCGCTGACCAGCGCCCACTGTGATAATCCCACCATGCCGCACGTTTGTAACAAGGCTATCGCCAACGTATAACCGAACGGGGTCGGGCGCATTCCGCGTCCGCGTAGCATCAGGACAATAAATAATAACAACGCCCCAAAAGAACAACGTAGTGCGGTGAAATCGAATGAACCAATGTAGTGCGTGACCTGTTTCATGGCAATCCAGCTATAGCTCCAGATGAGCGTTAGCGCGATCAGGCCGCCAATGGCCAGCGGATTGCTTTTCCCTGCGGTAGTCATAGTGTGTCCGTTTTGATGATTTTATGGTGCTACTATACCCGGTTTCATGTCGCGATACTTTTGTGCAGACACTAGTCGTTATAATTCAGGTGAATAGCAATAGCGCCACAAAAAGCCTCTTGAACAACTGCTCAGATAAAACTACTGTATATAAATACAGTTAAT
>NZ_JANEWM010000007.1:0-107184 GCF_028069825.1 Citrobacter sp. Igbk 14 | reverse complement strand
GTATAAGAAAATCATATAAATAGATAAAACTGAGCAAAATTCAATCGCAGGGACAGCTGAAATTTGAAGTCGTTCACAAAGTTGCATAAAAATAACATTTTGTTACACATTTTTTCTTTTTGAAACTAAATCTTTATATTTGTAGCACTTTGACAGTAGCGAAACGGTAGTTTGAATGGAAAGATGCCTGCAGACACATAAAGACACCAAACTCTCATCAATAGTTCCGTAAATTTTTATTGACGGAATTCATTGGCGGCAGTGGCAGGTGTCATATAAAAACCGATGAGGGTAATAAATAATGATGAAGCGCAATATTCTGGCAGTGGTTATCCCTGCTCTGCTGGTAGCCGGGGCAGCTAACGCTGCAGAAGTTTATAACAAAGATGGCAATAAAGTAGACATCTACGGTAAAGCTGTAGGTCTGCACTATTTTTCCAAGAACAACGGTGACAACGCTTACGCACCTAATGGCGATCAGACTTACGCCCGTCTTGGTTTCAAAGGGGAAACTCAGATTAACGACCAACTGACCGGTTACGGCCAGTGGGAATACCAGTTCAGCGGCAATAACTCCGAAGGCGGTGACGACTCTCAGAAAGGGAACAAAACCCGTCTGGCGTTTGCTGGTCTGAAATTCGGTGACGCAGGCTCCTTCGATTACGGTCGTAACTACGGCGTCGTATACGATGCACTGGGTTACACCGATATGCTGCCAGAATTCGGTGGCGATACTGCGGCCTCCGACCAGTTCTTCTCCCAGCGTAACGGTGGCCTCGCGACTTACCGTAACTCCAACTTCTTCGGTCTGGTTGAAGGCCTGAACTTCGCTGTTCAGTACCTGGGTAAAAACGAGCGTGATGACGTTCGTCGCTCTAATGGTGACGGCGTTGGCGGTTCTGTAAGCTACGAATTCGAAGGCTTCGGTATCGTCGGTGCATACGGCGCGGCTGACCGTACCGATGCCCAGCAAAACCCGCTTCTGCGCGGCCATGGCGACAAAGCTGAGCAGTGGGCTACCGGCGTGAAATACGATGCTAACAACATCTACCTGGCTGCGAACTACAGCGAAACCCGCAACGCAACCCGTATCTCTAACGGTTATGCGAACAAAACTGAAGACGTACTGTTAGTTGCTCAGTACCAGTTCGACTTCGGTCTGCGTCCGTCCATCGCCTATACCAAATCTAAAGGTAAGGATATCGAAGGTATCGGTGACGTAGATCTGGTGAACTACTTCGAAGTGGGCGCGACTTACTACTTCAACAAAAACATGTCCACCTATGTTGATTACATCATCAACCAGATCGATTCTGACAACAAACTGGGCGTAGGCTCTGACGACACCGTTGCAGTGGGTATCGTTTACCAGTTCTAATAGCAGACCTCTTTGCTAAATGCCTAAAAAACAGGACTTCGGTCCTGTTTTTTTATCTCCGCCAGCGGATTCTTGCGTCTTCAAAAAACACCCCTGCTTTTCGTCACTAACGGTTGGCATTTTGTAAATCTACCGTTAACCTGATAGCGGACTTCCCTTCTGTAACCACAATGGAACCTCGTCATGTTTGAGAACATTACCGCCGCTCCTGCCGACCCCATTTTGGGCCTGGCTGATTTGTTTCGTGCCGATGACCGCCCGGGGAAAATAAACCTCGGAATCGGTGTATATAAAGATGAGACAGGCAAAACGCCGGTACTGACCAGCGTTAAAAAAGCCGAGCAATATATCCTGGAAAATGAAACCACCAAAAACTATCTTGGCATTGACGGTATTCCAGAGTTTGGTCGCTGCACTCAGGAATTACTGTTTGGTAAAGAAAGTGCACTGATTAATGACAAGCGCGCGCGTACAGCGCAGACCCCTGGTGGTACGGGTGCCCTGCGTGTGGCCGCTGATTTCCTGGCAAAAAACACCAGCGCAAAACGCGTGTGGGTCAGCAACCCAAGCTGGCCGAACCATAAGAGCGTATTTAATTCAGCTGGTCTGGAAGTGCGTGAATATAACTATTACGATGCGGCAAACCATTCACTGGACTTTGATGCGCTGCTGGCAAGCCTGGCTGAAGCACAAGCTGGCGACGTCGTATTATTCCACGGCTGCTGCCATAATCCGACCGGTATTGATCCGACGCTGGAACAATGGCAAACGTTGGCTCAGCTGTCAGTCGACAAAGGTTGGTTACCACTGTTCGACTTTGCCTACCAGGGCTTTGCTCGTGGTCTGGAAGAAGATGCAGAAGGTCTGCGTGCATTCGCCGCGCTGCATAAAGAGCTGATTGTCGCCAGTTCCTATTCCAAAAACTTTGGTCTGTACAATGAGCGTGTAGGTGCCTGTACGCTGGTCGCTGCCGATGCAGAAACCGTTGACCGTGCCTTTAGCCAGATGAAATCAGTCATCCGTGCGAACTACTCCAACCCACCGGCACACGGTGCCTCAGTTGTCGCGACAATTCTGAGCAACGATGCGCTACGTGCAATCTGGGAACAGGAACTGACTGACATGCGCCAACGTATTCAGCGCATGCGTCTGCTGTTCGTCAACACGTTGCAGGAGAAAGGCGCAAACCGCGATTTCAGCTTTATCATCAAACAGAATGGTATGTTCTCATTCAGCGGCCTGACGAAAGAACAAGTTCTTCGTCTGCGTGAAGAGTTTGGTGTTTATGCTGTTGCTTCAGGACGCGTAAACGTAGCAGGAATGACGCCAGACAACATGGCACCGTTATGCGAAGCGATTGTCGCTGTTCTGTAATCTATCGCACATACAAAAGGCCGCAATCGCGGCCTTTTTATTTATCTGTAGTGTTACCAAACCGGCATTTCATCCTGCAGGAACGGGTTATGCAACCGCTCGTAACCCAGCGTAGAGAGTGGTCCGTGACCCGGAATAAACGTCACGTCATCACCCAGCGGTAAGAGTTTACGTTTGATCGCGTCAATCAGTTGGCTGTGATCCCCACGCGGGAAATCACTGCGCCCTACGCCACCTTTGAAAATCACGTCGCCGGAAATCAGTAACTTTGATTGTTCATCAAAGAAGACGACATGCCCTGGCGTGTGACCCGGGCAATGCAACACCTGTAAGGTTACGTTGCCGATGCTAATCCGATCGCCTTCGTTTAGCCAACGATCGGGCGTCAGCGGCTCACAGTCACCCAGGCCAAACATACGGCTTTGCGCAGGCAGTCCCTGCAGCCAGAACTCATCTTCTTTTTCCGGCCCAATAACCGGTACACCGTAATGCTGTGCCAGTTCTGCTGCCGCCCCAACATGGTCGAGATGACCGTGGGTAAGCAGGATCTGCATGAGCGTAAGACCGCTGGCATCCACTTCCTGTTTGATTTTCTCGGCATCACCGCCGGGATCGACCAGTGCGGCCAGACGCGTCTGCTCACACCAGATTAGCGAGCAGTTCTGGGCGAATGCAGTGACCGGAATAATACGATAGTTCATACAGCTCCTGTTTCATTAAGCTTACGGATCACCAGTGCCGTGCAGGCCCGGTGTCAATATGCACAAAGTTACTGCTGGGGTAGTATCCTACACCACCTGCGCGCATAGATAACGCAGCTTTGCGAATATTACTTAATGCGATGCCTTCAATATGGAAATCCATGGCCTGTCCTTTCGTGTGGTAGCTTTTCTTTGCCACACCACGACTACGTGCACGGAGTTCGTTATTGGTATCGATGGAGCGATAGCCGGAGATCAGTTGTACGGGTTTACGCGTACCCAGCAGTCCCTGCAGACGGAAGAGTTGATCAAACAATCCCGGGTCGATGGATTTCACTTTATTCGCCCGAAAGTCACGGAAAAAGTGATTAAGTTTTGCTAATTCGTCCTGAATATAGCCCCTGCCATCAAAAAACTCTGCTTTAATTGACTCACCGGTATGCAGGTTATTCAGCGTCAATATACGCGGACGTGGGGTGGAGAGAGTTGCAAACGCAGGCGTGGGCAGGATGGCAGCGCCGAGGGCAATGCCACCAAGCGCCAGCAATTTGCGGCGATTAGCGTCAAATTTGTCCATGGTATTAAGGTCTACAGGTCAATGTTATCGTATGTATGCTCTAGCGCACGCGGGAAACCTTATCTGGCTAAGTAGTCCACGTCAAGGCTCCCAAACCCAGGAAATACGGGGCTTACAGCCATCCTGCCCCGTTTTCATCATAACTTACGACAATCATTTTCCTCGAACTGCTTCATTTATCTGATTAATTGCTCAGCTTTCGACATGATTTGTGCGCTGGATCGCGCTGTCTGATCGTAATTGTAAATATCTGTTCGATACTGCGTACGTCCATCACTTCCCACAAAGGCTGTCAGATAGTACAGGTTGACCGGAATATTCTGGCGAATATTGACATATCGCGTATCCCCTTGCTTCAGGGCATCCGAGATGCGTGTATCATTCCAGCCAGCATCCTGCAGCAGCATATTCGCCAGTTCCGAGGCCTTATTCACGCGCACACAGCCAGAACTTAGTGCCCGAGTATCCTTCTGGAACAAATTATGGTTTGGCGTATCGTGCAGATAAATGGCGTCAGAACTCGGCATGTTGAATTTATAGCGCCCCAGAGAATTACGCGCGCCCGGTGCCTGCTGGAAGCGGAACGGCAGATTCGAAGCGGTGATTGTAGCCCAGTCAACCTGCCACGGATCTATCGTCTCTTTGCTGTTCCAGCCGCGCATTACAGTATACCCGTGACGCTCAAGGTACCCCGGATCGTTCCACAATTTAGGCAGTATATCCTTACGCGCCAGCGTCGGCGGCACATTCCACGGCGGGTTTACAACCACGTTATTTAACGCACTGCTCATCATCGGTGTTTTACGATCGGGACGTCCGACGATAACACGGGAAGCCAGCACCTGATTGCCATTCTGGTAATACACCAACGAGTACGCGGGAATATTCACCATGATGCCGGTAGACAACTCACTCGGCAGCAGGCGCAAACGCTGAATATTAAGCGCCAGTACCCCTGCGCGCTGAGCAGGCGTGACATTCAACCAGTCGCGGGTTGCAGGGCCAATCGTGCCATCGGCCCCAAGCCCCTGCCATGTCTGAAAACGTTTCACCGCGTCAACAAGTTCGCGATCGTAGGCGCTACGCCCTTCTTTGGCAGAAGTACTGACACCGGCGTTCAGCATTCCGGTGCGGCGCAGAATTTCGCGCAGTGCCGGGATATCATTACTCCATTCACCGGGGCGCAACGTCGTGGTGCTGGTCAACCGTGGCCAGGGTCGCGAATCCCCCACCAGCTTCAGCAACGACTCATGCATCGCAGCATACTGTGGATGCTGAGGTGTAAGGCTGGTGATAAATGAAGTTAGCTGACCGTTGTCCAGCGCCACCTGCCATTGGTTAACAACGGAGAGCGGTGGTGTTGCCAGTGCATAAGGCTTATCGCTATAGAGCCAGAGGCTACCTTTGACGGGGATATTTGCAATGAAGTGGAGATAGCCCATCATCGCATCAGAAAGCACAGTATCACGTGCCAGACCTGTGACTGCCGGGTCAGTCAGTAACGCGACCCAGGCGTTAAACTGCGGCTGAAAACCGGCAATCGCCACCTCGGCTAACTGTTGTTGAAAGGTTTTTACCGCATCACGATTTCCCCACATCGGTTTCATTTCGCGTGCGGCATACAGCAATTCCAGCTGACTCATATATACCGGCGTATAGCCTGCTGGTAGCTGAGATTGCAATTCAGCGCGAGCTTTATCCACAGATGTGCCATCGGGCAGAGACTGAATTCCCGCCATCACACCGGTCGCGTAAGATTGTACCTGCGGTTGCGATAACGCTGTAGGCTGTTCGCTGACGGCCGCAGAGCTGTCGCCAGGAATCATTTCAGGCTCATCAGCCTGCGCGTTGAACAGTGGAGCGAATGTTACGGCCAAGCACAAACTGATTGCCGACAGCCGACGACCACACATTTTATTAAGCAACATCCCTTGCCCCCTGTTTTCTTTATCATACTTTGAGTAGCCAGACCGCCTGTATTCCCCGTTACTCTCACGGGAGCGGGCCTGTAAAACGCCAATACATTCTGAAGTATGACGAGCAAGCCCGGTGACGCGTTAGGCTTACCTTCAGTATATAAACATCAAATCGTTTTTGCCTAACCTAATGTAAAGAAGTCTAAAGAAATTACACCAGGTATCATGTGCATGTCGGAAAAGAAAAAGGCGGCTTTAGCGCCTAATGCTGTTCAGTTAACATTTCAGTTTCAGAAAGCATCAACATGTGTTGGCGGGGTAATGAACATGCTCTCTCAGAGAAAGGGTTCCGTTCACCTCATGTTCATCGCTTCTCTGTACACTGAACGCCAGTGAACGTGTTAAGGGTGCTATCGCCGCACCCTTAACAATCCCGGCTCCCGGCACGGAAAATTGTTGCTGCGCAATCCCCTCCGCTTATTCCTCCAGGCTACCGGGCCGGGCGCGATGCAACATCCCTGTCGCACGCACCCTGAACCCGCATCCCTGCGGGTTCTCCCGGCCTTACGGAAACACGTCGGCAATTTTCAGCCGGACCAGCCCACATCTGACCATTTCCGCCGTTTTTTCAAACAGCGAAACCGAAATACCTGAAAATCAGAGAGTAGAAGCGATATCCTCGGTCCGGCTGAAAATCGATGAGGCGTTGACGGCTGACCGGGGCTGCCCGCAGGGATGCGGGCAGAGAGGACGGCCTGCAGGGACGCAGGCTCGGCCCCGACCCGACAGGCAGACGGCATAAGACGAATAACTCGCGCAGCGACGATTTTCCCGCCGGGAGCCTGGGTTGCAAGGGAGGCGGCGGCGAGCCTCCCTTGCACGTTCACAGGTATCTGTGATTCAGAGAAGTGATACTGCTGAGGTGAACGGAACCCTGAGCAAGAATCACATATTCACCCTACATGCTTAACTGACAGGCATTAGGCTTTAACACCGCCTTTTTACTTAGCTTGCCTGCGAAGAAGCATCATCTATGCCAGGTAACGGCTCAGGTAACTGAGGGGCAAAACCACGCAGCCCCACCACGTGAACGTGTTCGGTATTCTGGAAGACTTTACGCACCAGTTTGTAAGTTGTGCCTTTCTCCGGGCTGATGTTTTCCGGCGCTGCAATAATCAGCTGCATCTGCAAACGCTCGCACAGTTCAAACAGGGTTGCGATGGAGCGGGCATCGAGTCGTGCGGCTTCATCAAGGAACAACAGGCGGCATGGCGAGATATCTTTCCCACGCAGTCTGCGACCTTCATCTTCCCAGCTTTGTACAACCATCACGAGGATTGACATCCCGGTTCCGATCGCCTCCCCCGTGGACAACGCGCCCGATTCAGCACGTAACCAACCGTCAGAACCACGGTTAACCTCAACTTCCATTTCCAGGTAGTTGCGGTAATCCAGCAGTTCTTCACCAATGGTTTGTGGCGTACGCTGCCCCATGTCGATCTGCGGATTAAGACGCTGATACAACTTCGCCAGCGCTTCAGAGAAGGTCAGACGGTTGCTGTTAAACAGGTCCTGATGCTGTTCATGCTGCTCGGACAGGACATCCAACAAAGTCGCGTGTGTTTCACGCACATTTACGTTCAGACGAACGCTGTTTACCTGACCGAACGACACGCTTTGCAGACCCTGGTTCAACATACGAATACGGTTCTGCTCACGCTGGATAGTCTTACGGATGATGTTCGCCACGCTTCGCGAGCTGATAGCCAGCTTCTGTTCACGGGAGGTTAACTCTTCCGTCAGACGGCTCAATTCAATCTCCATCTGCTCGATGGCTTCGACCGGATCGTCTGTACGGATGATATCCTGACGAATACGTTCACGCAGATGCTGGTAGACCGCCACGAAGAACTGGATTTTACGTTCTGGTCGCTTGGGATCTTCAGACATGCGCAGTACATCGCGCAGATGCTCGTTATCCGCCACCGCCAGGCGCAGCGCACCGAGCGCCTTATCCGACATCGAACGCAGTTCATCACCGGAAAGATAAGCCAGCTCACGACGGTGCAGGCGACGTTCAACGCCGTTGTCTTTTACCATCCGCATCACGGCACACCAGCCGGCTTTCGCGGTCACCACTTGTTCACGCATTTCATGGTAATCGCGCTCAAGCTTGCGCAATCTGCGGGTCAGGTTTTCCATCTCTGCTTCGCAGAAGGTTAGCGCTTTTTCCAGTTGATTACGGCGAGCACGGTTATTACTGAGCTGCGCATGCAGTTCATCACGACGAATACGCGCACGTTCTTCCGCACCGCTATCAGCACGAACGCCGATATCCTGCAGTTCGCGTTGTAAATCGTTCAGCAGTTCTTTCTTGGTGTCATAAGAGCTTTTCAGCGAGGCCATGACCTGATTGTACTGGCTTAGCTGCGCGGCATGGCTGCGCAAAGCCTCACGAGCACGGGTACGTTCAGCCTCCGCGTGTTCCAGACGCTCACGCAGTTTCTCATTCAGATCGCTGTTACCGCTGAGCATTTCGGCAGAGTCAGAATAGCTAAAATGCGCCCGACGCTGAACGACTTCAGTGAGTGCAAAGGCCTGCTGACGCGCATCACGCTGCATCTGCTGAGAATACGCGTAGTCTTCTTTCAGCTGTTCAAACTGCTCTGGATCATTTTGCAGAACGGAAACCATCGGTTCCAGTTTGGCCAGCTGATTACCATGTTGTTGAATAAAACGCGCCGCTTCCTGCGCTTCATCCAGGCGTTCGCGAATTTCATCCACGCGATCGGCTAATGTGTCATCCGCAAGCAAATTTAAACGCGGCAGCAGACGGTTCAGGGCAGAAACACCTTCTTTCGCTTGTTCAAACTGCGTACGGCTTTGCTGGTTATCATTTTCATGGTTGGTGAGCGCACGTTCGAGCTCAACGCGACGGCTATTCAACTGACGAATTTCGGCTTCTGGATCGGCCTCAAACGCTACCGACAGATGGCTGCCGATAAAGCGACTAAATGCCTGATGCAGACGCTGTGTTTTCTGTACGTCGAATGAAAGCGTCGCAAAACGTTCAGACAGCCCCTCACGCTCAGCGTGCAGCGTTTCGATACGGCTTTCACGCGCGGCACGACCAAAAATCGGCACCGTTGGAAAGCGGGAGTAACGCCACTGGCGCTCGGCGGTTTTCACCACCACCGCTTTTTCAAGTTCATCGACGCTGAAGACGCTGTCATCAAACGACTGCGGGTCCCCTTCGATGAAGTAGAGGTCTTCCGGGCAATCCGTCAGCCCATCAAGTTGCTCAGTAATCAGCGACAGATCCGGCACCACGATGGCATGCCGCGAAGGGCCATACAGTGCAGAGAAGTACGGCGCATCTTCGAGGCTAACATCGTCATAGATTTCAGACAGCAGCACGCCGCCAAAACGTTCTGCCAGTGCGTTCAGACGCTGATCTTCCGCCCCGCCCGGCTGGCTTAGACGTTCAATCTCTTCATCAACTGCATTTTTACGCGCGCCGACTTCATCGCGTTCAACAATGGCTTCACGCTCACGTTCCAGCAACTGTTGCAGATACTCCGTTACGTCCTGGCTGGACGTAAATTCTTCGCCGCACTGTTCACTCAGTTGGTTCAGGCTATTTTGCGCAGCCAGCCAGACCGGAGCTCGTTGCATCAAATGCTGAATACGGGATTGCAGCTGTTCCTGTTCCTGACGCAGTGCCATCCGCTGTTCGCTGGCAGACGATACGCTGTCAGACAAGGCGGCAATACGCGCTTCCAGCTCCTGATGCAGAGCCTCAAGCTCATCGATATCGAAATGCTTACCCTGACGTTTGCAGAATTCAGCCAGCAGACGCTCGGCTTCCTGCTGTTCGCGCAGACGCTGTTCCAGCTCGCTCAGACGCATGCGTAATGGCTGAACTTGTTCCGCCAGATGACGCTGTTCAACACCTTCGCGCAGCAGCTCACGCGCGACGCTCCAGGCATCACCACGCGCCAATGGACCATTAATAGCCGCCACCAGCTGATAAGCCTGCTCGAACTGGCTGTGCGCAGTTTGCGCCACGCTCATTTTTTGTTCCAGCGTCAGCAACTTCTCGGTCGCTTCCTGCTCTTTGGCCTGGAAGGTTTCCAGCCATTCAGCGGCACTGTCGGCGGTGAGATCGGGTAAATGGCAAAGCTCTTTGGCTCGGCTCAGTGCCTGAATCGCCTGAGTATACTGGATGGCTCGCGTTTGCTGAACGTCCAGCGCTTGCTGGTAATCGGCCAGCTGACTTTTCAGCTCATCCACTTCCAGCTCGGCAGCTTCCGCACGGGCTTCATTTTCATCCTGGCGATCGGCAGCTTCTGCCACGACTTCATTTTGTTCTTCGAGGCGAATCTGCAACTCTTCAAGATCCGCTTCGTAGCGTTCAATCTTTTCCTGCTGACGCAGCGCAGTTTGCACCAGATTGAGGTGATCGCTTGCCGCCTGATAATCGGCTTCAAGATCGCCTTCCGCGCCGTTATGCTCACCCAGCTCGCGCGCCATATCCACGTGCTTATACTGCTCAGCCGCTAACTGCTGGCGCGAGGTGTACAGTTCACGGCGATATTCCAGCGCTTTGTCGAGGTGAATACGACGTTCATTAGCGTGGCGCATATAATCCGCTGCCACATAGTTAGTCGCTTCGCTGATCAAATGCTTAAACAAGTCACGATCTGACTGGGTGACGCGAATGGCTTCCAGCGTCATACGGTTTTCACGCAGCGCCGCTTCCATATCCTGGAACGCTTTACGCACGCCGCTGTTTTCTGGCAGCAGGTAATCACGCAGCGAGCGGGTAATGGCGCTGGAGATACCGCCGTACAGCGAGGCTTCAATCAGGCGATAGAATTTACTACGGTCGGACGCAGAGCGCAGACGACGGGCAATGATGCCCAAATCGAACATCAACGAGTGATAATCGGTGATTGAGTTAAACTGCTTAAACTGCACACCTTCCATCTCATCGAGCTTCTCTTTCAGCTCGGCGAGAGACAGAACGCGAGCCTGGCGTTCGTTCAGGGTTTCCGTAACCAGTTGGGTTGGTTGCACCGACATCGGCAACCCCTGAATCGCAAACGGTTTGATGTCCACTTTACGATCGCGCCCGGCAACCTGCTGCAGACGCACGCCGACGACCACACGCTGATGGCGCGAGTTGAGCACGTCAAGCATCGAGTAACAGACACCTGCTTTCAGCTTTCCGTGCAGACCTTTATCGCGTGAGCCGCTGGTTGCGCCGGCTTCGGTGGTATTACGAAAATGCAGCAGGGTTAAATCCGGGATAAGCGCTGTAACGAATGCCGCCATGGTGGTGGATTTACCCGCCCCGTTCCCACCCGACAGCGTGGTAACCAGCTCATCAAGGTCAAACGTACGAGCAAAAAAACCATTCCAGTTAATCAGCGTAAGTGAGCGAAATTTACCGCGTTCAATCATTATTCTTCCTCTCCACTGTCCGGCTGATTATCTTCTGGCTCATCATTGAGCTGCAGGTGGTTCTCGACCGACATCGCCTCACCATCACGAATTAAGCGACGCTGTGCTTCGCGTGGATCGTCGCCGCTACGCACATCCGCGCCAAAGCGAAACACAGACTCCGTAATACGGAATTTGCTGCTGTCGTGACCCATAAACCACACCATGCCTAAACGGCGCAGGCGGTTAAGTGAAGAGCGTACCTTTTCCTGTAGCTTCTGGCGGTCAACGTCTGAACCGGTTGAACGGTTGTTCACTAGCTTCAGCAATTTGGCTTCATCAGCCAACGTTAGCAGCTCGTCGTACAGTTCTTGCTGGGTAAAGATCCCTTCATTCGCCAGACGTTCCGGGCTGAGATAGAGATAGCAAAGAATTTTACCGACCATCATGTCCAGTTCAGACAAGACCGAGCGCGGAATAAGCGTGGTTGAACGCGGACGTAGATAAAAGAACCCCTCCGGTGCACGAATCAATTCCACGTTATAGCGGCTGTAAAACTCTTCAAAATATTCCTGAAAATCCATCAGGAAGGCATGATTATCCAGTTCATCCAGGCCGATATGGCGGCCCGAACGTAAGGCGCTATCCAGCGCCGGAAATAACGGATTCGCCAGCGCCTGCGCCAGCTTGACCGGCATCACTTGTTCAATATTTGTCAATGACATGCGCCTGTACCTTGGCTCCGTAATCATTAATCGGCTGCCATTTGGCTGGCAGTCCGGTGAAGTCTGCTTGCGCTACGCCAAGACGTACCGCCTGATCGATAACAATACGCGCAACGTCGAAGTGACGCGCACGTGGGTATTGCGCCAGATACTCGCGCACGACCAATCCGAGATCCAGTGGCGTTTGTCTGGATTTATAGATAGCCAACTGTTCTTCGATAATTGCCGCCAACTGTTCGCGGATCTCGTTAAATTCTTCATACTCCAGATCGGCTGGTAACTCACCGGTGACTTCTTCATCACGCAGTACCATCTCTTCGTCACGCATATCCAGCAGACGATCGGCATTGGCATAGGTCAACGCCCACGGATCATCAAAATAGCTCTGGACAGACTGACGTAAACGCTGGGCAAAGACGCGATTTTTGTCCATATCAATAGCGGTACGGATAAACTTGTGCACGTGTCGATCGTAGCCGATCCACAAATCGATGGATTGCTGACCCCAGCTGATAATACGGTCGAGCTTGCTTTGCAGGTCGAACACCAGCCTGTCGACGAAATGCAAATCGTCATGTGCCATCGTCGCGTCCTGAATGCGTAACAGGTTCGCCTGGAGCTTATCGCCTGCGGCTTCCAGCGTATCCTGCAGCTCACGCAGCGTACCAGACGTTTCAGACAGCAGCATTTCACAACTGGAAATTGCCGCCCGCCAGTCTTTGTTCAGCAACTGTGCGATATCGTCTTTTACCTGCTGCTGCTGCTCATCCATAATGCGCTGAGTCAAATCGATACTGTCGAAAATTTCCGCTACCGAATACTTCAATGGTGCATAGACATTGCGGTGCCAGTGGAATTCATCACCACCTTCCGCGGCGGCATCTGCCGCGCGCTTCAGCTCACCAGCAACAATCGACAACTGCATCGACAAACGCAATGTAGAGAATTCGCGCTGGCGGATATAGTAATCCGTGATGCCAATCCCCAGCGGCGTTAAACGATAAATAGCGTTACCTTCCGCCTGCTCGCTGGTAAAGCGGTTCAGCAGACGTTGACGTACCATGTCGTTAATCGCGTTATTGGCGCGAACACCGATGGTTTCGCTGGTTTGCTCAAACGCATCACTCACATGGCGGAACGCATCCACCAGTTCGCCTTCGCTCATCTCACCGTCAAGTCGCTCACCGTTCAGCGTGGCTACCGCCAGCAGGAACGAAAGTCTGTCTACCGGCAGAGAGATGGAGAAGTCATTTTTTCTGGCCCAGGCAACCAGTTCGGGGACTGTCTGGGAAAATTCACTCATAGGTTATCCTTGCATCTGCGGTTTGCGCGCGGTGACATGAATATAGCGGCCAAGGCTGATATACGGCTCCTGGCGGCAATAGCGCGTTTCTAGCTCAAGTAACATTTCATAACCGTCACGCTGTTGATGCTTATCTCGCAGATAATCATGAAACACGCGTACGCCTGTCTTACCGGTTATCTGCCAACCGATCTCTTCCAGCCACTGATAAACCTGTCCTGGTTCACGCGGATAGTCTGGTGAAAGCGTACGTTTTTTACGTTTTGGCATCCCAACCTGCACATAGTCAAAATTCCCTGCGACCATGTTGTGCATCAGCAGACCGTTAGCATTGTAGAACATTAGCGATAACGCGCCGCCGGGGCGTAATACCGACCACAGGGTTTGCAGCACGCAAACTGGTTCAGCCACCCATTCCAGCACAGCATGAAACAATATCAGATCAACCGGGCTTTCCAAATGCGCAGCAACATCCTGAGCGGCGCATTGTATGAAATGCATGTTTCCGCTCACACCTTTTGCCTCTGCTGCCTGCTGCGCACGGGCGATCATCTCACCGGACAGGTCGCATAATGTCACGAAGTGACCGCGCTCCGCCATTTTGATGGCCGTTTGCCCTTCGCCCCCCCCTGCATCCAGAATATGTAATTTCTGTTCACCGAGCGTGGGCAGTAAGCGATCCAAATCCTGCCAAAGAATAGCCTGTCTTAATTGGCCTTTGGTGGTGCCGTAAATATTACGGGAAAACTTCTCTGCAATGTCATCAAAATTGCGATCCCGCATCGGGCTCTCCACAGGCTGGCTTTAGGGCAACTAAGTAAAACCGCTATTTTGTCACACCCACGCCGAGAATGAACCTTCCTGGTGTAATATCGCTGCAGATCCCCTGCTATATGGTTAAAAAAGGAACCAAAAAGGATGCTTTTTACGCTGAAGAAAGTGATTGGCGGTATGATGCTGCCGCTTCCGTTGATACTGCTTGTGATGGGCATCGGCTTGGGGTTGATCTGGTTTAGCCGCTTTCAGAAAACGGGGAAAGTGTGTATCAGCCTGAGTTGGCTCGCACTTTTACTGCTTAGCCTGCAACCTGTCGCCGATCGTCTGCTGAAACCGCTTGAGGACAGTTATCCTACCTGGCAGGATACACAAAAAGTGCACTACATCGTGGTGCTGGGTGGGGGGTACACCTGGAATCCGCAGTGGGCACCGAGTTCTAACCTCATCAGTAATAGTCTTCCGCGTCTGAATGAAGGTATTCGTTTGTGGCGGGCGAATCCCGGATCGAAGCTGATTTTTACCGGCGCGGCCGCGAAAACCAATAACGTCAGCACGGCCGAAGTCGGTGCTCGTGTGGCGCAGTCGCTGGGCGTCCCCCGCAGCGAGATCATTACGCTGGATAAACCTAAAGATACCGAAGAAGAAGCGATTGCAGTAAAACAGGCTATTGGCGATGCGCCGTTCCTGCTGGTGACATCCGCATCGCACTTACCGCGTGCGATGATTTTCTTCCAGCAGGCCGGACTGCATCCTTTGCCTGCACCCGCCAATCAACTGGCCATCGATTCACCGCTCAATCCGTGGGAGCGAGCAATTCCTTCGCCTGTCTGGCTGATGCATAGCGATCGGGTTGGTTACGAAACGTTAGGGCGCATCTGGCAGTGGCTGAAGGGATCGGAACATTGACAGGAATGCTGCCTGATGGCGACACTCACGCGTCTTATCAGGCCGGCGTGTTCAGCGCTCAATTGTAGGCCGGATAAGGCGCTCAGGCTGCCATCCGGCAATGCCGCAACCGGCTACTCAGGCGAGCCAGGGCAGCAGAGATTTAGTCGCCAGATCAAAGTTAGAGCGGCTAAAACGTCCGGTATTGACCAGTTGCGCAACTTCATCCCACAACACGTATAGCCAGCGCCGCCAGATAAATGATTCCGCCACCGGCGCGCGTTGTAAATACTGCCACAACAGACTTTCCGCCAGCGCATTGTCCATCAAGCGGAACAATTCATACTCTCTCGGTGCCCACAGCATTAAGCCAGGCCCCACCATCGCCAGAAGCTGATCGCTACGGGCATCTTTGAGCATACTGCGTAAACTGAAATTACCGTGGATCAGTACGCAATTATCATTAAAGCCTTCAAACAAGGCGGGTAAGCATTCTCGGGTACGAAACAAAATCCGCTTGTCCTGCATCGTCAGTCCGGTGTTGTTGAACTGGTTTAACGTGCTCCATAGCACTTCAACACGCTGCCGATACCAGGATGGCCAGAGATTCTCTTGCGTATTGTCCACCGCCCCCACACAGCCACGACTGTCCTGACGGTGCCACGACAGCAAGCCTTCCACGATCTGATCTTTTAAATGCTCCCAGCGTTCCGGGGTTCGGGCAGGCGCTTCTACCGGCACACCGCGTAAACGCTCAAGCAACAGGACATCAGGGCCGGGATGCTCTTCGTGCGTTAAGACCCCATAAATGACTGGCATACGCACCGTCCCGCTGCGTGCCAGCATGGTAGTTTTCCAGGCTAACTGCTGCGCCATCCCCGGTGTGGTGAAACTTCTCGCCATCAGTGGCATCGGATTTCCCTGGCTGTCATACAGTGACCACAGGGCCGTATCCACTTTTTCATTTACGCATTCAATACGACTGAGTTTTTCACCCAACAGATGGCTGAGTTCGGCACGCAACTGTTCCATTTCAGATTGCCCTCATAAATGCTACTGCTTTCATAATGAGCGTCGTGCAGACAGATGTCACCCGGATGAGATCAATTGATGAAAAGAAAAGTGGAGGAAAAGCGTAACGATACGATACGCCTCCCAAAAATACGCGTCATACTTCAAGCTGCAGGTGAGTAAAGCCTCCTGCAACTTAAATTATTCAGCGTATCTTGATGGAGAATCGTGAGAAAAACTAACGCATCTCAGCGCGAACACGCTCAAGATCTTCAGCGGTATCAACCCCTGTGCCAGGCACTTCCTTAGCAACGGCGACGTGAATTTTTTCGCCGTACCACAGCACACGCAGTTGTTCCAGCATTTCAATATGCTCAAGCGGGCTCGGCTGCCAGTTTACATAACGGCGAATAAATCCGGCGCGATAACCGTAAATGCCCAGGTGACGCAGGAAGGTATCGCCCACCGTTTCGAGGCTTTTGGCAAAACGGTCACGATCCCATGGGATCGTCGCACGGGAAAAATAGAGTGCATAGCCTTCGGCATCCAGCACAACTTTTACCGCATTCGGATTAAACGCTTCTTCCGCGCTATGAATGGGGGCTGCCAGCGTCGCCATTCCAACCTGACGTTGCGCCAGATTTTCTGCCACCTGACGAATAATGACCGCCGGGATCATCGGCTCATCGCCCTGTACGTTCACGATAACGGTATCATCGCTAAAACCACATTTTTCGACAACTTCCGCCAGTCGCTCCGTGCCAGACTGGTGATCGGCGCGGGTCATGCACACTTCGCCACCCACCGCTTCTACCGCACGAGCGACATCTTCATGATCGGTGGCAACAATAATACGCTCAGCGCCAGATTCACGCGCTCGCTCCAGCACATGCACAATCATGGGCTTGCCGTTGATATCCAGCAGCGGCTTACCCGGCAAACGCGTGGATGCATAACGCGCAGGAATAATGACCACAAAACTCATGATTTACTCTCATCAGCAGTCAGAACACGGGCTTCGGTTTCCAGCAAAACGGGAATGCCATCGCGCAGTGGGAAAGCAAGGTTATCCAGTTTACAAATCAGTTCCTGTTTTTCCTGGTTAAACCAGAGTTTTCCATTGCATACCGGGCAGGCAATGATTTCAAGCAGACGATGATCCATAGTTCCTCCAGATGGACCGGATTGTGAATCCGTAAATATTAACATAATCAATTAAGAGGCTGGGTCTATTTCCCAACCGTGCCGAGAGTCAGCAAATAAACCGTCCGGGCAATTCCCCAATGTCACTCGCGTCGCCTGCTGCCAGCGAGCAAAATCACTGATGGCCTGGAGCAAGCCTTTTTGTAGCGTCACCCCGGGCCTAACGCCATCCTGTAACCACAGTGAAATGACTTCCAGCACAGCGGTTTTACGGTGCATTTTGGCATCTATACGTCCAACCAACTGGCCGCGATGCAGCAGAGGTAAGACAAAATAGCCGTACTGACGTTTAGCCGCTGGCGTATAGCATTCCAGTCGGTAGCTAAAATCAAACAGCTGTTCAGCCCGTTTACGATCCCAGACCACCGGGTCAAACGGGGATAAAACAGCGCTGTGAGTGGCTGTCAACTTTCCTGCCAGAGCAAGTTCCAGTTGCGGCTGAAGGTTGCTATGCAGCCACAGGGTGCCCAGCCCTTCTACATCAACAGGAATTATATGTCGCTGTTCCCTTCGCATATCGCACCAGTTTTTTAACGCTGGGCGCTTCAGTCGATAGTAATCCGCCAACCACTGCTCCCGGAAGATACCCAAACTACGAGCGCTATTATCCAGCATCACAATTTCGGCTTCATCCTGCGACAGCCAGTCACGCTCGTCATCCCAATGAGGCATGACGCGATGCGTTAAATCATACACTCGCTGAAAATTACGCCGCTCCACCACCATCACTTTCCCGGATGTAAAAAGCCCTTCCAGATGCCGCTTTTGTGGTTTCCATTCCCACCAGCCGCTGGCACCCTTACGTGGATGCTCAAAATCGGCTGAGCGTACCGGCCCATTATGCTGGATATGCTGTAACAGCTGCTCAATCTCATGCGCATGTTCTTTCATCCACGCCGCTTTGTATTTCCAGCCCATTTTTTCCGGAGCCAACATCCGATGGCGTATCAGCATAAAGTCGCTGCGCGGTAAAAAACAGGCTTCATGCGCCCAGTACTCCATCAGTTCACCCTGCAGTAAGGCGTCATCGAGCCATTGGGGGGAATAGTCACCCAAACGGCTAAACAGCACCAGATAGGGACTGCGCGCGACAATATTGATGGTATCGATTTGCAACAGGGACATGCGAGAAATGGTCGCCAGAATATCCGCCGGCGTTGCCCGACGACGTGTTTTTTTCAGCAGACCTTGTGCAGCAAGGTGAAGATGACGGGCATCCGTCAAAGAAAGGTGCGGCAACGACATTTATGGCCTCATAAATGATCCGCTGCCGCAGCTTGAATCGGTTAGCGAGTCAGCGAGATTAAGCTATCCAGCAACGCATCAGGCCGTTCGCCTGACAGATGTGCGTCAACGGGTAAATACCACCAGTTCTCATCGGAAAATGCGCGGCATTTGACGGCATCTTTTTCCGTCATCACCAGCGTTTGTCCTTCGGCTACCAACGCACTGACGTCACTGTAGGTCAGAGACTGATGGTCCGCCAGTGCGACACATTTTTGTGGCCTGGCACCGCATGCCTCAAGCGTGGCAAAAAAACGGGGTGGATGGCCGATACCCGCCATGGCGACAATATCAGGAAGTTGCGCGACATCGCGGCGTTCACCGGTACGTAAATTAACGGCCAACCCCGGCTCAAGATGCATGGGAATTTCACCCGGTCGCGCAACGCCGCCATTAACGATCGTGGCATCCACCGATTTCAGCCGACCAGCACGCTCACGCATTGGACCCGCAGGAAGCCACCAGCCGTTACCAAACCGACGCACACCGTCAATCACCACGATTTCAACATCACGAGCCAGACGATAGTGCTGTAACCCATCGTCCGTCACAATGATCTGCACATCATGATGAGCAAGGATCGCTTTTACCGCATCCGATCTTACCGGAGATACCGCTACGGGTACGCCGGTACGTTGAAAGATAAGCACAGGCTCATCACCCGCTTCTGCAGTGGTGGTGTCTGCCGTTAGCAATAGCGGATAAGTCGCTGCTTTCCCGCCATAGCCACGGGACACTACGCCCACACGAATACCGCGTTGCTGCAGCTGTTCAACCAGCCAGATGACTACCGGTGTTTTACCATTGCCGCCTGCGGTCAGATTACCGACTATCACCACCGGTACTGGCGCACGCCATGCACGCTTAAGCCCAAGCTTGTAGCATAGACGAATCCCGCCACTCACCAGACCATACAGCCAGGAAAGTGGCAGTAATAATCGCCATAACGGCGATTCACCGGACCAGATACGTGCGATCATTGACCAAATTGCATTTTATGTAATTGTGCATAAACCCCACGCTGCTCAAGCAGTTCGCTGTGGGTTCCGCGCTCAACAATCAGCCCGTCTTCCACCACGATGATCTCGTCTGCCTGTTCAATGGTAGAAAGGCGGTGGGCAATAACCAGAGAAGTACGGTTTTTCTGTAGCTCATCAAGTGCAGACTGAATCGCGCGTTCAGATTCGGTATCCAGCGCCGACGTAGCTTCATCGAGGATCAGGATCGGGCTGTCGCGCAGCAAAGCGCGAGCAATGGCGATACGCTGGCGCTGACCACCTGAAAGCAGCACGCCGTTTTCGCCAATCACCGTATCCAGACCATCATCCATCTTGTTGATGAAATCCATGGCGTAGGCCATCTGTGCGGCTTTTTCGATCTGCTCACGGCTATACATATCGGTACGTGCGTAGGCGATATTGTTGGCAACCGTATCATTGAACAGGTGAACGTTCTGCGATACCAGCGCCACCTGATCGCGCAGAGATGACAGGGTGTATTCACGCAGGTCGTGCCCATCCATCAGAATCTGCCCTTCATCGATATCGTAGAAGCGCGTGATCAGGCTGGCAATAGTAGATTTACCAGAACCGGAACGTCCAACCAGGGCAACGGTTTTGCCCGCCGGAATATTCAGGTTGATGTTACGTAACGCAGGAATGTCACGGCCCGGGTAGGTAAAGGTGACATTACGGAACTCCAGATCGCCGGAAGCGCGCTCAATGACGCGTTTACCTTCATCTTTCTCTTGTTCGCTATCCAGAATCGTAAATAAGGTCTGACATGCCGCCATACCGCGCTGGAACTGGGCATTGACGTTAGTCAGTGACTTCAGCGGGCGCATCAGGGCGATCATTGAAGAGAAGACAACGGTGATTGTCCCTGCCGTCAGGTTTTCCATCACGCTTGGGAAACTGGCCGCATATAACACGAAGGCCAGAGCCAGAGAAGCGATCAACTGGATGATAGGATCGGAGATAGAAGAGGCAGAAACCATCTTCATACCCTGCAAACGCATCTTGTTGCTGACTTTGTCAAAACGCTTGGTTTCAACGTCCTGACCACCAAAAATCAATACCTCTTTGTGGCCTTTCAGCATCTGCTCTGCGCTGGTGGTAACCTGCCCCATGGTGTTTTGCATGTTTTTACTGATGCTACGAAAACGCTTGGAAACCACACGAATGGCCACCGACACGATAGGCGCCAGCACAATCAGGATCAATGACAGCTGCCAACTGTAGTAGAACATCATGATAAACAGGCCAATAATTGAGGCCCCTTCACGTACCACAGTGATCAATGCACCGGAAGACGAAGACGCGACCTGCTCTGAATCATAGGTAATACGAGACAGCAGCGTACCAGTAGACTGTTTATCAAAAAAGGCGACAGGCATGCCCATCATATGACCAAACAGGCGGCGGCGCATGGTCATAACCACTTTGCCTGACACCCATGAAATACAGTAGCTGGAGACATAGCTCGTAATACCACGAACTATCATCAGCCCAATGACCACCAGCGGCATCCACAGCAGCACAGAGCGATCGGTTTTACCAAAACCATCATCCAGTAATGGCTTGAGGAGCGATAACATGAAGGTATCGCTGGCCGCGTTAAGGACTAACGCTATACCCGCCACGATCAGACCCGATTTAAAAGGCGCTATGGTTGGCCATAGTCGGCGAAACGTCTGCCACGTAGAGAGATCTTTATCGTTATGCATTCAAAAAACCAGCATTTGTTAGAATAGCCGCATATTCTACCCGTTATCCTCCAACACGCCAAACCACTGATGATACCAACGGGGTAAAATCTGATCCCGTAAACTGCGTATTCGCCAACTTTTTTGATAAATATCCAGCGTGATTTGCCCCTGGTGGGGTGTGTCCAGCCACTGGTAATTTTGTTGCCGGTAACGCTGCCGGACTTTCCATGACGGTAGACGCCAGGCATTGTAGCGGGATGCAGAGGCTATTGCGGCCTGTCCACCAATGCGTTGAACTAGCGCCAATGAGGATGACGTGTTACTCCCATGGTGTGGAACCTGCGCAAACGTAGCCTGCAGATGCTGCCAGTAGTGACTTAGCATTTTTTGTTCAGCTGGGGATTCAATATCACCTGTCAGAAGAATACTCTGATGTCCGTCATCCACCTTTACCACACAGGAATGGTTATTCCCCTGCTCTTTATTTCCACTGACTGGCCAATGTGCGCTAAATGTTAATCCCTGCCACTGCCAGCGTTCCCCGCGAAAACAAGGGAGATGACCTTTCCAGCCCAACGGACTTCTAATCCACAGCGACGGCCAGGCTTGCTGTAGTGATTGCAACCCTCCCCGGTGATCCAAATGTTCGTGGCTTAGAATTACCCCTTGCGGTTCCAGGTTGTGCCAACGTAGCCAGGGAATGATCAACTGCTGCGCACTATCGCCCTCTGGCCAGGCCAATCCGGTATCATAGAGAATCGCTTTACCATTACGGACAATCACCATTGCCAGTCCCTGCCCTACATCCAGCATATGGACCTGCCACAAATCAGCGCGGGGTGTTCTCCAGAATGGTCCACTCAATAACAAAAGTCCGGTAAAACAGGCAACCGGTAGCGTTTTCCATGCTTTTAATCGCCATACAATAAGCATCAGCCATGGGGACAGCGCAAGCCATTGCCAACGTCCATCAATGTTGATCCATCCTTCCGGTAAGCTATTGAGTCCCCAAAATAACAGTGCCAGAGAACGGTCAGCGAAATACCACAACCCCGCCTCAATCATCACCTGACCAGTTAAATGCACGACCATTCCCGCTAATATCAGGGGAACTGAAACAAATGTGACCAGCGGTACCGCAAATAAATTGGCCAGGAATGAGGTCAGGCTAATACCGTGAAATAATGCGATTTGGACAGGCAGAAGCAGCACCGTAATACCCAACTGAAGATGAGCAAGCGCCAGTACTGCACGCCCGATACGCGGGAGGGACCAGTACGGCATCGGCATCCACTGATACCAGAATATCAGCGCCGCTACGGCGAAAGCAGACAACCACAGGCTTTGTGAAAGCACCGCGACCGGATCCACTACCACAATTGCTGCCAGGCAGGTAATCCAGACTGCCCAGCCACTCCACTGCCTGCCGCTTAGCTTTAGTCCCCCCCATACCATTAGCGCGGTGACCGTGCGTAATGCCGGTGGCTGCAGCCCCGTCAGCCAGGCATAAAATACAGCGCAGAGCACACCTCCGACTAGCGGAGCCTGCCAGCAGATCCAGCGTGCCGGCATAAAAAATTGTCCACCGCGTATCAGTCCGCCAGCGAGGAGTGCGGCAAAAGCAATATGCAGCCCGGAAATAGCCATCAAATGTGCTGTTCCGGTATCACGCATTATTTTTTTTACCGCCTGCGATACAGACAAACGTTCCCCCATCCCTAACCCCAGTATGACTTGCTGCCAGGGATAGGCGGCAAGCGTGGTTTTTAGCGAGGAGAGATAACGTGCACGCAGACTGCATTGCGGCGTAATCACTGAGGCCTGCAGAAAACGCCCCGTCAGCGGCTGATGCTGTGCCAATGCATAGCGCTGGCTATCAAATCCACCTTCATTCAGTTGCCCATGCACAGCGCGAACTTTCAGCGTCATCGCCCATGTCTGACCTGCGCAAACATCGCCGGGTAAGTACTGCCCATACAGTACGACGCCAACGGCAGGAAATATCCGCCTCCCCTGAAGGTGTGTAATATGACCGTAGTGCGTGGTCATATTGTCGGTCCCGGTTATTTGAACGATAGCCTGCTGCGTTTTGGCCGGGAGCGTATCCCCAGCCCAGATAACCTCTTTCGCTGCCAGTATTCCCCACAGGAAAAACAGCAGGACTAATCCGACGTAATGCATATATCGATGAGGAATGAGACAAAGCAGACACGCCAGACCAAATACAAAGCTGACACACAGCATGTCAGGTAATACGGGTAATACCGTCAGCGGGAGAATGCCGCATAACGCACACGTACTGATTGTTGTTATTTTCATATGACACCTCCCTGTGACAGAGAGTGTGCAGGACAACTCAGCAGATGTCTGGCAACTATTTACCGGTAAACGAGGTGCATTCCGCTGTTATTTAACTGCAGATGTAACATACAACCAGGTTGGGAGAGCGATTCCAGTACAGAGAGGTAAAAATGAAAAAAGCACCCATACAGGTGCTTTTCTCGGAGCTAAGTCTTGCTGAGGACTTAACCGTAAATATTGGCGCGATCGCGCAGTTCTTTACCCGGTTTAAAGTGCGGAACATATTTTCCTTCCAGATCCACTTTATCGCCAGTCTTCGGATTACGTCCGGTGCGTGGTGCGCGGTAATGCAAAGAAAAACTACCGAAACCGCGGATTTCAATACGCTCGCCCTGCGCAAGAGTCGAGGCCATATGTTCCAGCATCTCTTTTACTGCATCTTCAACCGCTTTCGCGGGAATATGAGGTTGCTGGGTTGCAAGTCTTTCAATCAATTCTGACTTGGTCATGATTCCTCCGGTTCCTTAAAGGCAAAATTAGCTGCTGCATTGATTAAGGGCGGCCGTAGCCGCCCTTTGTCATTGATTACAGGACGAATCCTGTAATCTGTCAAGCTACTCGTCACCCTTTGTGCTGTTAATAACACAAAGGATTATACCCGTCATACTTCAAGCTGCATGTGCGTTGGCTACGCTCGTTCACCCCAATCACTTACTGAAGTAAGCTCCTGGGGATTCGCTCCCTTGCCGCCTTCCTGCAACTCGAATTATTTAGGGTATAGAGTACTCGATATTACTCGCCTTTAGCTGCTTTGAAAGCTTCAGCCATTGCGTTGTTAGAGAAGTTTGCATCTTCCTGTTTGTTAACAGTTGCGATTGCATCTTTCTCATCAGCTTCGTCTTTAGCACGAACAGACAGGCTGATTGCACGGTTCTTACGATCAACGCCGGTGAATTTAGCTTCAACGTCGTCGCCTACGCTCAGAACCAGAGTTGCATCTTCAACGCGGTCGCGGGAAGCTTCAGAAGCGCGCAGGTAACCTTCAACGCCGTCAGCCAGTTCTACGGTTGCGCCTTTAGCGTCAACTGCAGTGACTTTACCGTTTACGATTGCGCCTTTCTTGTTCAGTGCAACCCAGTTGTTGAACGGATCTTCTGCGAGCTGTTTAACGCCCAGAGAGATACGCTCACGTTCTGCATCAACCTGCAGAACAACTGCTGCGATTTCGTCGCCTTTTTTGTATTCACGTACTGCTTCTTCGCCTGCAACGTTCCAGGAGATGTCAGACAGGTGAACCAGGCCGTCGATGCCGCCGTCCAGGCCGATGAAGATACCGAAGTCAGTGATAGACTTGATTTTACCTTCAACACGGTCGCCCTTGTTGTGGGTTTCCGCGAACTGCTGCCATGGGTTGTTTTTGCACTGCTTCAGACCCAGGGAGATACGACGACGTTCTTCGTCGATATCCAGAACCATAACTTCCACTACGTCGCCAACGTTAACAACTTTGGACGGGTGGATGTTTTTGTTGGTCCAATCCATTTCGGAAACGTGAACCAGGCCTTCAACGCCTTCTTCGATTTCAACGAAGCAGCCGTAGTCGGTCAGGTTGGTCACGCGGCCAGTCAGTTTGGTACCTTCCGGATAACGCTTAGCGATAGCTACCCATGGATCTTCGCCCAGCTGTTTCAGGCCCAGAGATACACGAGTACGCTCGCGGTCGAACTTCAGCACTTTAACAGTGATTTCGTCGCCAACGTTTACGATTTCGCTCGGATGCTTAACGCGTTTCCATGCCATGTCGGTGATGTGCAGCAGGCCGTCAACGCCACCCAGATCAACGAATGCACCGTAGTCAGTGAGGTTCTTAACGATACCTTTAACTTCCATGCCTTCCTGCAGGTTTTCCAGCAGCTGATCGCGTTCTGCGCTGTTTTCGGATTCGATAACGGCACGACGGGAAACAACAACGTTGTTACGCTTCTGATCCAGCTTGATAACTTTGAATTCAAGCTCTTTGCCTTCCAGGTGCAGCGTGTCGCGGACCGGACGAACGTCTACCAGGGAACCCGGCAGGAACGCGCGAATACCATTCAGCTCAACAGTGAAGCCACCCTTGACTTTGCCATTGATAACACCAGTAACGGTTGCAGCTTCTTCGTAAGCTTTTTCCAGCGTGATCCAAGCTTCGTGACGTTTAGCTTTTTCACGGGACAGCAGGGTTTCGCCGAAGCCGTCTTCTACTGCATCCAGAGCAACGTCAACTTCGTCACCAACCTGGATTTCCAGCTCGCCCTGGGCGTTTTTGAACTGCTCTGCCGGAATGGCGGACTCAGATTTCAGACCGGCGTCAACCAGTACTACGTCTTTGTCGATAGCAACAACAACACCACGAACGATGGAACCCGGACGGGTTTCGATTTCTTTTAAGGATTCTTCAAACAGTTGAGCAAAAGATTCAGTCATGTTTAATCTTCAGGTTTCATATTTAACGTCCACCTGGCTCCATGCCGGATGGGGTTGTTTAACATACCCGCTGTCAATCCATTGCAACGGGGGTACTGCAAATTCGGTCGCACTTATGCGAGAGCCAGTTTTTGGCGCGCGTATTGTAACGCTTTTTCAATCACTTGCTCAATGCTTAATCGGGTTGAATCCAAAACTAAAGCATCAGCAGCGGGAACCAGCGGCGCTACAGCACGGTTGCGATCACGATCATCGCGTTCTTCGATCTCGGCCAAAAGGCGTTCAAAGTTAACACTAAAGCCCTTCTCCTGCAACTGTAGCATACGTCGATGCGCACGTTCTTGCGAGGAGGCGTCCAGAAAAATTTTTACTGGCGCATCAGGGAATACCACCGTGCCCATATCGCGTCCGTCAGCGATCAGGCCAGGTGCTTCGCGGAAGGCACGTTGGCGGCGTAAAAGCGCTTCGCGCACACGGGGAAATGCAGCCACCTGGGATGCGGCATTTGCCACTTCCTGAGTGCGGATTTCACCACTGACATCTTCGCCTTCCAGAATAACTTCCAGATTGCCGTCTGTTGAGATAAAACGCACATCCAGATGCGATGCAAGCGGTACCAGAGCATCTTCAGAAGTCACATCAACATGATGATGCAACGCCGCAAGAGCCAGTACACGGTAGATCGCGCCTGAATCTAACAGATGCCACTGCAATGCTTCCGCCATTGCCTTGCACAAGGTGCCTTTACCTGCACCACTTGGGCCATCAATGGTAATAACCGGGGCAATTGCCGTCATCTTTTTCTCCTTAAACAGGCATACGTTAACGTGAACGCCGCGCATTATACGCGCCAACGTCTACGAACGTTATCTTTGTGTGAAAAATACAGACTCATTGAAACTGAGTGTAGAATAAATGGGCAATCGGAGATGATGGAATGTGCCGCACCCGAAGATGCGGCAATAAAGTCAGGCAAGTGTGCTGATACGGGCCAGTTGTTCGAAGTAATCCGGGAAGGTTTTGGCGGTACATTTCGGGTCAAGAATGGTAACCGGTGTGTCAGACAGCGCCACCAGCGAGAAACACATCGCCATACGGTGATCGTTATAGGTCGCAATATCCGCAAACTGCAGCTTAACCGGCGGAGTGATACGGATAAAATCATGCCCCTCTTCAACTTCCGCACCCACTTTCCGTAGCTCGGTTGCCATAGCAAACAGACGGTCAGTCTCTTTGACACGCCAGTTGTAAATGTTCCGTAAAGTCGTTGTGCCCTTTGCAAACAGCGCAGCGGTCGCAATGGTCATTGCCGCATCAGGAATATGATTCATATCCATATCAACAGCGTTCAACTCACCGCGAGTACAGGCAATAAAATCATCACCCCATGTCACGGTCGCGCCCATTTTTTCCAGCACATCGGCAAAGCGAATATCACCCTGCATACTATGACGCCCAATTCCGGTAACCTTCACCGTACCGCCTTTGATCGCGCCGGCCGCGAGAAAGTACGAGGCCGATGAAGCATCGCCTTCTACCAGATAAGCGCCCGGAGACTGGTACTGTTGGTTGCCCTGTACGACAAAACGCTGGTAGTTCTGGTTTTCAATGTCAACACCAAACGTTTTCATCAGGTTCAGCGTGATGTCGATGTACGGTTTTGACACCAGATCGCCTTTAATCGCGATCGTCGTATCCTGCGGTGCCAGCGGTGCCGTCATCAGCAGCGCGGTCAGGAACTGGCTGGAAACGCTGCCGTCTACCTCAACCTGTCCTCCGTCGAAGCCACCACGCAGACGTAAAGGCGGATAGTTTTCCTGCTCCAGGTATTCAATATTCGCTCCGCCCTGGCGCAGCGCATCAACCAGATGGCCAATCGGGCGCTCTTTCATGCGCGGTTCACCCGTCAACACGATATCATTGCTGCCCAGGCACAGAGCGGCGGCCAGCGGGCGCATTGCGGTTCCGGCGTTACCAAGGAACAGCTCTACAGCACCTTCGGCATGCAGCGGACCACCATTCCCCGTAATTTCACAGCGGGTACGATCGGCCGAAAGGGTATAGCTAATCCCCAACGCATTCAGCGCATTCAGCATATGGCGGACATCATCACTGTCCAGCAGGTTTGTCAGGACAGTGGTGCCATTTGCTAATGCAGCCAGCAGCAAAGCGCGGTTAGAAACACTTTTGGATCCAGGCAGATTGATGGTGCCATCCACCCGCGCAATGGGTTGTAACGTCAGGGATTCCATGAAACTCAACTCTCAAAAACAGACATAAAAACCCCACAGGCTGGCTGTGGGGATGAAAAGTACAGCAGATTAGCCGCGGCGACGCTCGAAATCGACCATGAAATCGGTCAGTGCTTTTACGCCTTCCAGCGGCATAGCGTTATAGATTGAAGCCCGCATTCCGCCAACCACACGGTGTCCCTTCAGTGCATGCAGACCCGCAGCAAACGACTCTTCCAGGAAGAGTTTATCGAGCGCGCTGTCAGCCAACTGGAACGGTACGTTCATGCGTGAACGGTTCGACTTCGCCACATCGTTGCGGTAGAAATCGCTGTTATCAATCACGCCGTACAGCAGTTCTGCTTTTTGCTGGTTAATTTTATCCATTGCACTGACACCGCCCTGTTTTTTCAGCCATTTAAAGACCAGGCCTGACAGATACCAGGCAAAGGTCGGTGGCGTGTTAAACATGGAGTCGTTGTCATTCAGTACGGTATAGTCAAGGATCGACGGGCAAGACACGTGGGCTTTACCCAGTAAATCTTCACGTACGATGACAATGGTCAGCCCCGCAGGGCCAATATTTTTCTGCGCACCCGCGTAGATAACGCCATAGCGGCTAACATCAAGCGGCGCGGAAAGAATGGTAGAAGACAGATCCGCCGTGACGACCACATTGCTGGCAAAATTCGGCGTTTCATCAATCGCGATACCGTCGATGGTTTCGTTCGGGCAATAGTGCAGATATGCCGCGTTGTCAGAAAGCTGCCATTCGCTCATCGGCTTAACAGCGCGCAGGCCATCAACGGTGACTTTGGCATCAATAACGTTTGGCGTGCAGTATTTTTTCGCTTCTTTAATCGCACTGGCAGCCCAGTAACCGGCATCAACGTAATCCGCCGACGTTTTATCACCCAGAATATTTAACGGAATACCCGCAAACTGTCCACGGCCACCGCCATGACAGAACAACACTTTATAGTTGGAGGGAATACTGAGAAGATCGCGAAAATCCTGCTCCGCTTCCTCTGCAACCTGGATGAACTCTTTGCCTCGGTGGCTAATTTCCATCACCGACGTGCCAAGACCGTTCCAGTCACAAAGATCCTGTTGAGCCAGTTTAAGTACTTCCGCCGGAAGCATTGCCGGACCTGAACTAAAATTGAAGACCTGAGCCATTTCCCCTCACCACGTTGTGTTGTTATCCAATCAACATCCTGTCGTTTACGATAATTCCTGTGACAGACATTGGGTATAAGTTATTCCTGTGGATATCGGTTTTATCATTCAGTGACACGCGCCGCAATGGGTAAAACCGACCAGGACAAAAATGAGCGATACGTCACACAACAGAATCTATCGGATTGACGGATAAAAACCGAGATTTTCGCTATCAGGAGGCGCGTTTTGCCCAACCGACCTGCGACCATTCTGGTTTTGCATAGCGCAGAGATATATAAAGAAAGAAGCCCCCTACCCGTCAGCAGATAGTCCGCAGACACTCGACTGAACACGCTACGGTGTGAATCAAAGGCTTTATTTACGCCGAGGCTCCGGCGGCGATAGCGCCATTCATTGAAAACCCGTATCATTGCGCGCTTTCCGTACGACAAAAGTGATTTTCATGACGCAAACATTTATCCCCGGCAAAGATGCCGCACTGGAAGATTCCATCGCTCGCTTCCAGCAAAAATTACTCGACCTCGGTTTTCAAATTGAAGAAGCCTCATGGTTGAATCCCGTTCCTAACGTCTGGTCTGTACATATTCGCGACAAAGAATGCGCGCTGTGCTTTACCAACGGTAAAGGTGCGACGAAAAAAGCGGCGCTGGCTTCCGCACTGGGCGAATATTTTGAGCGTCTGTCCACGAATTACTTCTTTGCAGATTTCTGGCTGGGCGAAACCATCGCTAACGGCCCGTTCGTACATTACCCGAACGAAAAATGGTTCCCACTGACTGAAGATGATGACGTACCTGAAGGTTTGCTGGATGCGCGTCTGCGTGCATTCTACGATCCAGACAATGAACTGACCGGTAGCATGCTTATCGATCTGCAATCCGGCAATGAAGAACGCGGCGTTTGCGGCCTGCCGTTTACCCGTCAGTCAGATAATCAGACCGTTTACATTCCGATGAACATTATCGGTAACCTGTACGTATCTAACGGTATGTCTGCGGGTAACACACCGAATGAAGCCCGCGTTCAGGGGCTGTCTGAAGTTTTTGAGCGCTATGTGAAGAACCGCATTATCGCGGAAAGCATCAGCCTGCCGGAAATTCCGGCCGAAGTGATGGCGCGTTACCCGGCAGTCGTTGAATCCATTGCAAAGCTGGAGGCCGAAGGATTTCCAATCTTCGCGTACGACGGCTCGCTGGGCGGCAAATACCCGGTTATCTGCGTTGTACTGTTCAACCCGGCTAACGGTACCTGTTTTGCCTCTTTCGGTGCGCACCCGGATTTCGGTGTTGCACTGGAGCGTACCGTCACTGAGCTGTTGCAGGGCCGTGGTCTGAAAGATCTTGACGTCTTCACTCCCCCAACCTTCGACGATGAAGAAGTGGCTGAGCACACTAACCTCGAAACGCACTTCATCGACTCCAGCGGTCTGATCTCCTGGGATCTGTTCAAGCAGGATGCCGATTACCCGTTCGTTGACTGGAATTTCTCCGGTACAACGGAAGAAGAGTTTGCAACCCTGATGGCCATCTTCAAAGCGGAAGATAAAGAAGTCTACATCGCCGACTACGAGCATCTGAGCGTTTACGCTTGCCGCATTATCGTCCCGGGCATGTCTGACATCTACCCAGCAGAAGATTTGTGGTTAGCCAACAACAGCATGGGGGCGCACCTGCGTGAGACCATTCTCTCTCTGCCTGGTAGCGAATGGGAAAAAGAAGACTACCTCAACCTGCTCGCACAGCTGGATGAAGAAGGATTTGACGACTTCACTCGCGTACGTGAGCTGCTGGGTTTGGCGACCGGTGCGGATAATGGCTGGTATACCCTGCGCATTGGCGAGCTCAAAGTAATGCTGGCTCTAGCGGGGGGTGACCTTGAGCAGGCACTGATCTGGACGGAATGGACAATGGAATTTAACGCATCCGTCTTTAGTGCTGAACGCGCAAACTATTACCGTTGCCTGCAAACTCTGCTGCTGTTGTCACAGGAAGAGGACCGCCAGCCGCTGCAGTATCTTAACGCATTTGTTCGTATGTACGGTGCAGAGGCAGTGGAAGCAGCAAGTGCAGCAATGAGCGGAGAAGCGCCATTCTACGGATTACAAACGGTTGATAGCGATCTGCAGGCTTTCCCGGCACATCAGTCTCTGCTGAAAGCCTATGAGAAGCTGCAACGCGCGAAAGCAGCACACTGGTCAAAATAGTGGCAAACAGCCCGCGTTGAGTAGGCTAAACGTATTGTCTGGGCTATATTACGGGGCGCTTTAAGCGCCCTGTTTTTTTTATTTTTGTCTACTCAAAAATAAATGTAAAAGCAAGGTTAAATATTAGTAGTTGATATTAAAAATTTTGGTTTATTAATGTCGCCATTTATCTCAATTACTCCATTTTAATTAACCGTCCAACTGGAGGCATAAAGAAAAAATTCAACTCACTTTATAATTTTTAAAATTTATTTTTATATGGATAATCAATAAGTTACACCGTAATCGCATAAAAACCATGCGTCTTGCGGGCCTATAAGCCAGGCGAGATATGATCTATATCAAATTCTCATCTATAATGCTTTGTTAGTATCTCGTCGCCGACTTAATAAAGAGAGAGTTAGTGTGAAAGCTGACAACCCTTTTGATCTTATACTTCCTGCTGCTATGGCCAAAGTTGCCGAAGAAGCAGGCGTCTATAAAGCAACGAAACATCCGCTTAAGACGTTCTATCTGGCAATTACTGCCGGTGTGTTCATTTCAATTGCCTTTGTTTTCTATATCACTGCCACTACCGGTACCGGCACAATGCCTTTCGGCATGGCAAAGTTGGTGGGTGGTATCTGCTTTTCCCTGGGGCTGATTCTTTGCGTTGTCTGCGGCGCTGATCTCTTCACTTCAACTGTACTGATTGTCGTCGCTAAAGCCAGTGGTCGTATTACCTGGGGTCAGTTAGCGAAGAACTGGCTTAACGTTTATGTCGGTAACCTGATTGGTGCGCTGATCTTTGTGTTACTCATGTGGCTTTCTGGCGAGTATATGACCGCCAACGGCGCGTGGGGACTCAACGTCCTGCAAACTGCCGACCACAAAGTGCACCATACTTTTGTTGAAGCTGTAAGCCTTGGTATTCTGGCTAACCTAATGGTGTGTCTGGCCGTCTGGATGAGCTACTCTGGCCGCAGCCTGATGGACAAAGCGTTTATCATGGTATTACCGGTCGCAATGTTTGTTGCCAGCGGTTTTGAGCACAGTATCGCAAACATGTTTATGATCCCTATGGGTATCGTAATACGCGATTTCGCCACCCCGGAATTCTGGACCGCTGTCGGTTCTTCTCCGGAGAATTTTTCTCACCTGACCGTGATGAATTTCATCACCGATAACCTGATTCCGGTTACGATCGGTAACATTATCGGCGGCGGTTTGTTGGTCGGGTTGACATACTGGGTCATTTACCTGCGTGGTAACGATCATCATTAATCTGTTGATGCTCATTGCACGTAGTAAATAAAAAATCCACTTAAGAAGGTAGGTGTTACATGTCCGAGCTTAATGAAAAGTTAGCCACAGCCTGGGAAGGTTTTACCAAAGGTGATTGGCAGAATGAAGTAAACGTCCGTGACTTCATTCAGAAAAACTACACTCCGTATGAGGGTGACGAGTCCTTCCTGGCTGGCGCAACTGAAGCGACCACTGCACTGTGGGACAGCGTAATGGAAGGCGTTAAACAGGAAAACCGCACTCACGCGCCTGTTGACTTTGACACCTCCGTTGCTTCTACCATCACTTCTCACGACGCTGGCTACATCAACAAAGCGCTCGAGAAAATTGTTGGTCTGCAGACTGAAGCTCCGCTGAAACGTGCGATTATCCCGTTTGGCGGTATCAAAATGGTTGAAGGTTCCTGCAAAGCGTACAATCGCGAACTGGACCCGATGCTGAAAAAAATCTTCACCGAATACCGTAAAACCCACAACCAGGGTGTATTCGATGTTTATACCAAAGACATTCTGAACTGCCGTAAATCCGGTGTTCTGACTGGTCTGCCAGATGCGTATGGCCGTGGTCGTATCATCGGTGACTACCGTCGCGTTGCGCTGTACGGTATCGACTACCTGATGAAAGACAAATACGCTCAGTTCGTCTCTCTGCAATCAGACCTGGAAAATGGCGTAAACCTGGAAGCGACTATCCGTCTGCGTGAAGAAATCGCTGAACAGCACCGCGCTCTGGGTCAGATCAAAGAAATGGCGGCTAAATATGGCTGCGATATCTCTGGTCCGGCTACCAACGCTCAGGAAGCTATCCAGTGGACTTACTTCGGTTACCTGGCCGCTGTTAAATCTCAGAACGGTGCAGCAATGTCCTTCGGTCGCGTATCCACCTTCCTGGATGCTTACATCGAACGTGATATCAAAGCTGGCAAAATCACCGAGCAAGACGCTCAGGAAATGATTGACCACCTGGTCATGAAACTGCGTATGGTTCGTTTCCTGCGTACTCCTGAATATGATGAACTGTTCTCCGGTGACCCGATTTGGGCAACTGAATCTATCGGTGGTATGGGCGTTGACGGCCGTACTCTGGTTACCAAAAACAGCTTCCGCTTCCTGAACACCCTGTACACCATGGGTCCTTCTCCGGAGCCGAACATCACTGTTCTGTGGTCTGAAAAACTGCCTCTGAACTTCAAGAAATTCGCCGCTAAAGTGTCCATCGACACCTCTTCTCTGCAGTACGAGAACGATGACCTGATGCGTCCGGACTTCAACAACGACGACTACGCTATCGCTTGCTGCGTAAGCCCAATGGTTGTTGGTAAACAAATGCAGTTCTTCGGTGCGCGTGCAAACCTGGCGAAAACCATGCTGTACGCAATCAACGGCGGCGTTGATGAAAAACTGAAAATGCAGGTTGGTCCTAAATCTGAACCGATCAAAGGCGACGTTCTGAACTTCGACGAAGTTATGGACCGCATGGATCACTTCATGGACTGGCTGGCTAAACAGTACGTCACTGCACTGAACGTTATCCACTACATGCACGACAAGTACAGCTACGAAGCCTCTCTGATGGCGCTGCACGACCGTGACGTTATCCGCACCATGGCGTGTGGTATCGCTGGTCTGTCCGTTGCTGCTGACTCCCTGTCTGCAATCAAATATGCGAAAGTTAAACCGATTCGTGACGAAGACGGCCTGGCTGTTGACTTCGAAATCGAAGGCGAATACCCGCAGTTCGGTAACAACGACTCTCGCGTAGATGACATGGCGGTTGACCTGGTAGAACGTTTCATGAAGAAAATTCAGAAACTGACTACTTACCGTAACGCTATCCCGACTCAGTCTGTTCTGACCATCACTTCTAACGTTGTGTATGGTAAGAAAACTGGTAACACCCCAGATGGTCGTCGTGCAGGCGCGCCGTTCGGACCGGGTGCTAACCCAATGCACGGCCGTGACCAGAAAGGTGCTGTTGCCTCTCTGACCTCCGTTGCTAAACTGCCGTTTGCTTACGCGAAAGATGGTATCTCTTACACCTTCTCTATCGTTCCGAACGCACTGGGTAAAGACGACGAAGTTCGTAAGACCAACCTGGCTGGTCTGATGGATGGTTACTTCCACCATGAAGCGTCCATCGAAGGCGGTCAGCACCTGAACGTGAACGTCATGAACCGTGAAATGCTGCTGGATGCGATGGAACATCCGGAAAAATATCCGCAGCTGACCATCCGTGTTTCTGGCTACGCAGTACGTTTTAACTCCCTGACTAAAGAACAGCAGCAGGACGTTATTACTCGTACCTTCACTCAGACCATGTAATTGGTTTTGACTGAAATCGTACTTTAAAAAGCGTACAATAAAGGCTCCACGTAAGTGGGGCCTTTTTAATAGCCTGCTTTGTCAGCCATCTATACTTATGGATAGCAGCCAAAACAGACTCGACACAGTTAATAACTGTGCACTAACACTGGCCCCGGATGGGCCACACCTGGAGAAACACCGCAATGTCAGTTATTGGTCGCATTCACTCCTTTGAATCCTGTGGCACTGTTGATGGCCCAGGCATCCGCTTTATTACCTTCTTCCAGGGCTGCCTGATGCGCTGCCTGTACTGCCACAACCGTGACACATGGGATACGCACGGCGGTAAAGAAGTCACCGTCGATGAATTAATGAAAGAAGTCGTGACCTATCGTCACTTTATGAACGCATCCGGTGGTGGCGTAACGGCATCCGGCGGAGAGGCCATTCTGCAAGCTGAATTCGTCCGTGACTGGTTCCGTGCCTGTAAGAAAGAAGGTATTCATACCTGTCTTGATACTAACGGTTTTGTTCGCCGCTACGACCCGGTGATTGATGAGTTGCTGGAAGTGACCGATCTGGTGATGCTCGATCTGAAACAGATGAACGACGAGATCCACCAGAACCTGGTCGGTGTATCTAACCATCGCACACTGGAGTTTGCCCGCTACCTGTCCAACAAAGATATCAAAGTGTGGATCCGCTATGTTGTCGTACCTGGCTGGTCCGATGATGATGATTCAGCGCACCGTTTGGGCGAATTTACCCGCGATATGGGCAATGTCGAAAAAATTGAGCTGCTGCCATACCACGAGTTGGGTAAACACAAATGGGTGGCGATGGGTGAAGAATACAAACTGGATGGTGTGAAGCCACCGAAAAAAGAGACCATGGAGCGCGTCAAAGGCATCCTTGAGCAGTATGGTCACAAAGTGATGTACTAAGTCTTGTGGTGGGTAACAGACCTGTTACCCACCACATTTCCCCTTAACGCCCTCTTCTTGCCAGCAGCGGGAAAATCAATCCCAGTCCAACCAATACAAACGGCGTCACAATGTTCAGTGTGAGCTGGAACGTCCACTCTGGAGTAAAGGCTTCCATTTTCGGAAAGATCCCCGTAAGGCAGGCAAACGCAGTAAACGCAAAACACCAAATTCCCACCGTCATCGCCAGCGAGCGGTTACGAATGAAAACATATTCCGGTTTATATTTCTGCGCCAGACGAATAACGGCAATAAATGCCACAAACACCCACAGATAGCGCAGAGGCATCACTACTGAATTCAGATTCAGCAACCATTTATACAAATTGTTCATGTCACCGATACCCAGCGTTGGCAACATAATCAAAATGGCCACCAGCACCAGCGTCAGAATATAGCCATTCACCGGTGTACCAGAGGCATTGGTTTTACACAGGCTTTCAGGAATATATTTGCGATCGGCATCGCCCAGTAAAACTTTAAGCGGCGCATCAATAGAAAACACCAAAGCCGCAATTTGACCTAACGTGTTGGCAACTGCATAAATAACCATCAATGTGTTACCCATGCCGTAATACTCCCCGAGCTTCTGGAAAGCGTAATACTGGCCATTAGTCATTAAGTCATCAGGAATATGCTGAGAGTCAAACATCATCCCCATTGCCAGAGACCCCAGGATCGCACACACCGCCACCATAACCGCCAGAACTAACATCCCTTTCGGGAACTCTTTGCCAGGGTTACGCGTCTGGTTAACGTATGGAGAGATTTTCTCCGCGCCACCGACTGCAAAGACCAGCATCGAGATTGTTGTGATATAGGTAAAATCGATATGCGGGATAAAAGATTCCCAGGTGATATTGGTTGTGGCGATCTGCACATCAGTAATCGCCGGAGCAGTGACGGCCATTACGACATACAGAATGGACATCACAAACATCGCGATCCCCGCAACCGACCCAACGATTTTAAGCGATTTCATGCCACGGGATGCAACCCACATGAAAAAGACAAACAGCGCTAACGTCAGCCCCTGCAACGCCACCACGGTGTACTCTTTAATCAGAGAGCCATCACCTTTCAGCGCCCACCCCAGAGCAATCAGAATAGCCTGTGGCTTTTGCGCCAGATAAGGGATATGCACCACCCAATAGGTCCACGCTGCGAGATAAGCCAGTCCCGGTCCCATTGTGTGTTTAATCCATGTACTCACCCCGCCTTTACCGTCTTTAAACGTGGAGCCAAGTTGTCCGACAATCAGTGCATAAGGGATAAAATAGAGGGCGAAAATAAATATCCATGAAGAGACAACCACTAATCCCTGATTAGCATAGTTGTTTACAACATTGCCGAATCCCCATACGGTAATAAAAGACATCAATGCGATGTTGTACCACCGCAATTGTTTTTCCTGCACACTTGCCATTGGCGATCCTTCGTAGACGCTATTTTTGATAATCAATAAATGAAGCGAGGGATTATGCGCGGTAAAATGGACAAGCGGAAACGGCAGAATGTAAAACTATAATCTTCTGCACATTTTATTTTCAGTAAAGAATAGCGATAATCAAATAAAACAGATTCCCATAAAGTATACATAAACAGCATGTATGGGAACCTGTTTTTATCCTGTTAAATCAGCTCAGATATGCGCCACAGAATTCGGGGTATGCCCTGTCTTACGCAGCAGCATCAGTAAATAAATAAACGATACGCTGGCAATCATGATAAACAGTAAACTGTCAGAATAATTTTGCATCAGCATTGCGGTAAATGACGGCCCAAGCAGGCTACCCACGGTATAGCTTAATAATAATGCCTGGTTCATAGCGACCAACTGATGATGTTCTACTTTCTCGCAGGCCCAGGCCATCGCAACCGGATAAAGAGTGAAACCTGCCGCGCCCAGCATAAACAATGCAGGTGCCATCGCCGCCTGATTTAGCATAGCGATACTCCCGACGATCACCACAAAGACCTGGACGCGCAAAACCAGCAGACGACCTAACTTATCGGCCAAACGACCAATTGGCCATTGTCCCAGAATACCTGCACTGACCAGTACCGCCATCCAGAAACCAATGCTGGCATTGCTGACCCCCTGATGGTTGAGATACAGCGGCATCAGGCCATACAACGACCCCAGTACAATCCCGGAGATAATGCAGCCATTCACACCCAGACGGGCCTGGCGAAGCTTCAGCATAGAGACAATGGGGGTAGACTGTTGTTCATCACCCTGCTGGTTCACAATGCGGGTAAAGAGCAGCGGTAATACTCCGGCCAGGATCGTGCCGGTCACCCACGGCAGAACATTCATTAATTCTGTCGAGACTTTACTGACCAATAATTGTCCTAAAAACGTCCCCACGTAATAGACCATCATATAGGCGGCAAGTAAGCGTCCACGGTTACGCGACGTCCCGCTGCACATCAACGCACTTTCCACTACCACCCAGATCATGGCACAACCGATGCCCGCAATAAAACGCCAGGTCATCCAGCTCCAAAAACCGACCATGATGCCCAGTCCGACACAGCCCGCGGCAAAAATAAGCGAAGCGATGTAATAGCTGCGGTTAAAACCGAGGTGTTTAATTAAGTACCCGGTCAGTAACGTCCCAACCAGATTTCCGGTGAAATAAGACGAACTAACCACTCCTACCTGCCAGGTTGGCAGATTTTCATGGGCGAGCCAAAGCGGAACGAGCGTGTTTAACACGGCGATCGCCAGGGTCAGCAGAAGCAGCCCGCACAGCAATAGCATGACGGGACGGGTATAGGTGGACATGAATAAAAACCGTGAGGAAGTTCAAATTTCATGCGCATCATGCCACTGCAAAAAACATTGTCAATCGGCGCAATCAGGGACCTGAGGCACTTTCAGAGGGATCGATTCGTATTACTGATTCTTAACGCGGATTGATAAAAAATGGGAAAATACATCTATTTGTTTTAATTGATCTAAAACAAAATTGCCCCGTTGCGTTCAGTCGAAAAAATTCATGGATAATCGGCATCTTTTATTTGCAAGATGACCTTATTAACGCCTTATCCGACCTACACGTTCAGTACTGTAATGTGTAGGCCGGACAAGCGCGATGCCATTCGGCATTTTCAGGTTAGCTGGCGACCGCCATGCCGACGGTCATATGCAGACCATAGAACACGCCGCGGCCAATCAACTCACCGACTAACAGCAGAATAAACGCGACGGAAAGCAGCGGTATTGCCGGCTGGTAGCCTTTCACCTGCGGAATAATCCAGCAGCACAACGCTAAAGCCAGTGCCACAATCCGCCATGCCATCAGCGAACCGTAATCGGGCACCAGCGCAGATGCCTGCTGAATAGAACTGTGGATTGTCGCCAGTTCGGCCCCCTGCATCACGGACATGATGCCGCTCACGACCAGCGCAAGCACTGAAATAGCAGGCAGCAGTCGCATCGCCCAGCCGTCAATTCCGGCAACGCGTAACAGCAGATATCCCAGCAGCGGACCTCCCATGAACAACGTCAGGAAGAATCCAATCGGCGTCCAGACACTATACCAGGTAGGCACCGTATCAATAGTGTTATATACGCGCACCATCATCCAGACAAAAACTACGCCCAGCACCATGGTGAGAACTAACCACAGATTGCGTAATGCTGGCGGCATTTTTTTCAACACCGCCAGTAGCCAGCCAAGACCACCAACGGCAAAGAAGATCGAGCCGCTGGCGATTTCGTTACTCAGCGCGGAAGAGCCGACACGGTTGAGGGAGTTAAACGCCCGCATCGGTGAGCCCAGGTGAAGCATGGAAGCAATAAAACCGATGCCCATCAATACCCACAGGCCAAACATGCAGGTAATCACACGCTGCTGTGAATCAGGGCGTAAGTCCCCTTTAATCAGCGCCAGCGCCAGAACAATAAAGCCACCCACAACACACTGCCCGAAAACAGTGAAGATCATCAGCGGCCATTCATGCCATCCACTTCCCATCTTACACCTCCTTCGGATTCGCCAGATAACCCGTGGTATCCCCGGTCGGGCGGCTATTGGCATTTGGTTTGATGACGATGCTCGGTTTGGTAAAGTGCGCGCCAGGGAGCGGCGCAACCGCGGCCAGGGTGCCGTGTTTTTTACGCAGTTCCTCTATCGGGCCGAAGTCCAGCGCACGCAGCGGGCAGGATTCGACACAGATGGGTTTCTTACCCTCAGCAACGCGTTCATGACAGCCATCGCACTTGGTCATGTGTCCTTTGGCGGCATTGTATTGCGGTGCGCCATACGGGCAGGCCATGTGGCAATAGCGACAGCCAATGCACACGTCTTCATCCACGACCACAAAACCATCTTCACGTTTGTGCATCGCGCCGCTTGGACACACCTTGGTACAGGCCGGGTCTTCACAGTGGTTACACGCAATCGAGAGGTAATAGGCGAAAACGTTCTGGTGCCAGACACCGTTATCTTCCTGCCAGTCACCGCCGGCGTATTCGTAAATACGGCGGAAACTGACGTCCGGCGTTAAATTTTTGAAGTCTTTGCAGGCCAGTTCGCAAGTTTTGCAACCGGTGCAACGGCTGGAATCAATAAAAAATCCATACTGGGTTGTCATCGGTTACTCCTTACACCTTTTCAACCTGAACAAGGTTCGTATGTGATGGGTTCCCCTTAGCGAGAGGAGAAGGCCGCTGGGTCGTCAGCACGTTAATACAACCGCCCTGATCAACACGCTTCACATCCGGGTCATACCAGGCGCCCTCACCCAGTGCAACAACGCCAGGCATCATACGCGGGGTAACTTTAGCCTCGATATGCACTTCACCACGGTCGTTAAAGATACGTACCTTGTCACCGTTGTTAATACCGCGTCGTTGTGCATCCATCGGGTTAATCCACATTTCCTGGCGACAGGACGCTTTCAGAACGTCAACGTTGCCATAGGTCGAGTGGACGCGAGATTTATAGTGGAAGCCCGTTAATTGCAGAGGGAATTTTTCCACCAGTGGATCGTTTAAGCTTTCAAAGCCCGGTGTATAAATCGGTAATGGATCGATCACATCGCCTTCCGGCAGTTCCCAGGTTGCGGCAATTTCTGCCAGCGCTTGAGAATAAATTTCAATCTTGCCTGACGGCGTGGTAAGCGGATTGGCTTTGGGGTCCTCTCGAAACGCTTTATACGCCACGTGATGTCCTTCAGGATCACGCTGCTTAAAGATGCCCTGCTTACGGAACTCTTCAAATGTCGGCAGTTCCGGTATAGCCTTGCGCGACTGTTCATACAAATGACGCATCCACTCTTCCTGAGTACGGCCTTCCGTAAACTGTTGCTCGACGCCGAGGCGTTTCGCCAGCTCGCTGGTCATTTGGTAGATAGTCTTGCATTCAAAGCGTGGCTTGATTGCCTGATCGGTGAAAATCACGTAGGACATATTCCCGCAAGATGCATCCAGCGCGAAGTCCATCTGCTCAGAGGCCGTGCAGTCCGGCAGCAGAATATCGGCATATTTCGCCGAGGAGGTCATATGGCAGTCGATAACGACGATCATTTCGCACTTCTTATCATCCTGCAGGATTTCATGCGTACGGTTGATATCAGAGTGCTGGTTAATCAGGCAGTTACCGGCATAGTTCCAGATCATCTTAATCGGAACGTCGAGCTTATCCTTACCACGAACACCGTCGCGCAGCGCCGTCATTTCCGGACCACGCTCAATCGCATCCGTCCACATAAACATTGAGATGCTGGTTTCAACGGGGTTTTCCAGCGTTGGCATACGCTCAAACGGCAAATCGTATGATCCCTCACGTGCACCGCTATTGCCGCCGTTAATACCGACGTTGCCGGTCAGAATGGCCAACATAGAAATGGCACGGGTCGCAATCTCGCCGTTGGCGTGGCGCTGCGGTCCCCAGCCCTGGCTAATGTAGGCGGGTTTCGCGCTACCAATTTCACGCGCCAACTTAACAATTCGTTCAGCAGGAATACCGGTTATCTGCGCAGCCCATTCCGGGGTCTTCGCGATACCGTCTTTACCCTGACCAAGAATATACGCTTTATAGTGACCGTTCTTCGGCGCTCCCGCCGGGAGGGTTTTTTCGTCATAGCCCACGCAGTACTTATCGAGGAACGGTTGATCAACCATATTCTCGCTGATCAACACATAGGCAATACCGTTAACCAGCGCTGCATCTGTACCCGGTCGAATGGGGATCCATTCATCTTCGCGTCCCGCACCGGTATCCGTGTAGCGGGGATCGATTATGATCATGCGGGCATTAGATTTCTGCCGCGCCTGTTCAAGGTAATAGGTCACCCCACCACCGCTCATACGCGTTTCGCCAGGGTTATTACCAAACAAGACAACGAGCTTACTGTTTTCAATGTCAGACGGGCTGTTACCGTCTGCCCATCCGCCATAGGTATAGTTCAGTCCTGCCGCGATTTGCGCAGAAGAATAATCCCCATAGTGGTTCAGGTAACCGCCGCAACAGTTCATTAAACGTGCTACCAGCGTTTTACCCGGCGGCCATGAGCGCGTCATCGTGCCGCCCAGCGTACCGGTCCCATAGTTAAGATAGATAGACTCGTTACCGTAGTCTTTAATCAGACGCTGCATATTGCTGGCGATGATATCGTAGGCTTCATCCCAACTGATGCGCTCAAATTTACCTTCACCACGTTTGCCGACACGCTTCATTGGGTATTTCAGACGATCGGGATTATAAACACGACGACGCATGGACCGCCCACGCAGGCAGGCACGAACCTGATGCAAGCCGTCATAGTTATCATCGCCCGTGTTGTCGGTCTCGACATATTTGATTTCACCGTCTACGACATGCATACGCAGCGGACAACGGCTACCGCAGTTTACCGTACACGCACTCCAGATCACTTTCTCATTGACGGGTGACGGGTTGATGGCATCTGCAGCGTTTGCAATACGGGTAAATGGCAGGGTAAACGCGCTACTGGCCACTGCCAGCCCGCCTATCGCCGTCGTTTTTACCAAACTGCGACGACTCACCTCAGCTGCCAGCACGGCATCGGGGATCTTAGTTTTCATAGTGGCTCACTCTGCTGCTCACAATAAACAAAAAGGGAATGTTCGTTGTATAGTCGTTTATATATCGATACCATCGTTATACAGACCGTTATATAGCGAATTTATGCAAAGACAGAGATAAATACTGACTTTCATTCGAAGGCAGTATTACCACTAATGGAGTAAGGGTTATTGTCCGGCATCAAACGGGCGTAAAAAAAGCGCCCTGAGGCGCTTTTTTAGCAAGGAAAAATGACTTAGCCGATGAATTCCAGGCCATTCATGTACGGACGTAATACTTCCGGTACCTGAATACGGCCATCAGCTTGCTGGTAGTTTTCCATAACGGCGACCAGCGTACGTCCCACTGCCAGACCAGAACCGTTCAGCGTATGCACTAAACGTGTTTTCTTGTCAGATTTGCTACGGCAACGCGCCTGCATGCGGCGAGCCTGGAAATCCCACACGTTGGAGCAGGAGGATATTTCACGATAGGTATTCTGTGCCGGGATCCACACTTCCAGATCGTAGGTTTTGCATGCGCCGAAGCCCATGTCACCAGTACACAGGATGATCTTACGGTACGGCAGGCCCAGCAGCTGAAGTACTTTTTCAGCATGACCGGTCATCTCTTCCAGCGCGTCCATAGAATCTTCAGGACGAACAATCTGCACCATCTCAACTTTGTCGAACTGGTGCATACGGATCAGACCGCGGGTATCACGACCATAAGAACCGGCCTCAGAACGGAAGCATGGCGTATGCGCAGTCATTTTGATTGGCAACGCGTCTTCGTCAATGATTTCATCGCGTACCAGGTTGGTCAGCGGAACTTCTGCCGTCGGGATCAGCGCATAGTTGCTGCTGTCGGCTTCTTCATCCAGCGGACGCGTATGGAACAGATCACCAGCAAATTTCGGCAACTGACCGGTACCGTACAGCGTGTCATGGTTGACCAGATACGGAACGTAGTTTTCACTGTAGCCATGTTGTTCAGTATGCAGATCCAGCATGAACTGAGACAGCGCACGGTGCATACGCGCAATCTGCCCTTTCATGACAACAAAACGAGAGCCGGTCAGTTTAACCGCAGCGGCGAAATCAAGACCTGTGTGCATTTCACCCAGCGTCACGTGATCGCGCACGTCGAAATCGAATTCACGTGGGGTACCCCAGCGACTCACTTCAACGTTGTCATTCTCATCTTTACCTACCGGAACGTCGTCCGCCGGCAGGTTAGGAATGGTCAGCGCAATGTCGCGGATCTCGGCCTGTAAGGTATCAAGTTCAGCTTTCGCGGCATCCAGCTCTTCGCCCAGTTTGTTCACTTCCAGACGTAAAGACTCGATATCTTCCCCGCGCGCTTTTGCCTGGCCGATGGATTTCGATCGAGAGTTACGCTCTGCCTGCAGGTTTTCAGTTTGTACCTGCAGAACTTTACGACGCTCTTCAAGAGCGCGCAGCTTATCTACATCCAGCTTAAAGCCCCGGCTTGCCAGTTTTTCTGCGACTGCGTCTGGCTCATTACGCAGCAGATTGGGATCGAGCATGCTTATCCTGTGCTTATCGAATTAAAATAGGAGAAAGTGACCACAGCCTGCGGTCACAGGGATACATCGACAACATTACCGCAACGATAACACTAACGGTAGCGTTTTATAGGGCTATTTTGATCCTGTCCGGCGAGCCAGGCGAGCTTTTCGCCAATCTTGCCTTCAAGGCCTCTGTTTGTCGGGTGATAATAGCGCGTTTGTGCCATTTCCTGCGGGAAGTATTCTTCTCCAGCAGCGTAGGCATTTGGCTCATCATGGGCGTAGCGATATTCCTGGCCATACCCCATCTCTTTCATGAGCTTCGTCGGCGCGTTGCGCAAGTGCACCGGTACGTCGTAATCTGGGCGTTCACGGGCATCTGCCAGAGCGGCTTTAAAGGCGGTGTATACCGCATTACTTTTCGGCGCGCAGGCCAGATAGACAATCGCCTGAGCAATAGCGCGTTCACCTTCCGCAGGACCTACGCGGGTAAAACAATCCCATGCAGAAATTGCCACCTGCATAGCGCGAGGGTCGGCATTTCCCACATCTTCAGAGGCAATTGCCAAACAGCGACGGGCAACGTAGAGCGGGTCACCGCCTGCACTAATGATGCGCGCATACCAGTAAAGAGCTGCATCCGGTGCACTACCGCGAACCGACTTATGCAATGCTGAGATCAGGTCGTAAAAACGATCGCCTTTATTATCGAAACGCGCGCTACGTTCACCGGCAATCTCAGTGAGCAATTCTGGTTTCAATACGCGCTTGCCAGAATCATCAACTTCGGCCATGTCGGCCATCATTTCCAGCGTATTTAGCGCCCGCCGCGCATCACCGTTTACCAGTTCAGCAATCGCCCGACGCGTTTCGTTCGGCAAAACGATATCCTGGCCGCCATAACCTCGCGCTTTATCTGACATCGCCTGATCCAGCACCTGCTCGATATCTTCAGTGGTCAATGATTTCAGTAAATAAACGCGTGCGCGCGACAGCAGTGCCGAGTTCAGCTCAAACGAGGGATTTTCGGTGGTCGCCCCAATAAACGTAATCGTGCCGTCTTCAATATGCGGAAGAAAAGCGTCCTGCTGGCTTTTATTAAAGCGGTGAACTTCGTCCACGAACAGTATTGTGCGTCGGCCAGCATTACGGTTCTGACGCGCACGTTCAATCGCTTCGCGAATTTCCTTCACACCCGAGGTGACGGCTGAAATACGTTCAACATCAGCGTTCGCATAACGGGCAATGACTTCGGCAAGCGTGGTTTTTCCCGTTCCTGGCGGCCCCCATAAAATCATGGAATGCAGGTGTCCGGCCTCGATGGCGCGCGGCAAGGGCTTACCCGCAGCCAGCAGATGTTGCTGGCCGATATACTGCGCTAAATTTTCTGGCCGCATACGCGCGGCCAGGGGTTGAAAGGTATTATCAGAAAAATCGAGCGACAGGTTGCCCACTCACGCGCCTCTACTTACGTTGATCGTCTACCGTTACGCCTTGTGGCGGGGTAAAGGTGAATTTTGATGGTTCGATCGCGCCATTCTGCTGCGATTTCAACTGGTAGCTACTACGCTGATCGTCCTGTTCAACAGCGCTAAACTGATGAATTGTTCCATCGCGTCCAACATTGATGGTGAACTGCTTCAGGTTGCCGCTGCTGGTTTTGGGCGTCAGCACAAAATCATCGCCGTTTTGCTTAATATTGTACTGCTGCCAGTCGCTTGACTGGTTACGCGCAATCAGCATAAACGGCGTGTTACCCGTGGCATCTTTCAGCCAGGTCGCCGTCGCCTGCTCAACAAACGGGTTGAAGAACCACAGTGTTTTACCATCAGAGACCAGAATGCTTTCGTCAGGCTGTGTCATATGCCAGTTAAACAGATTCGGACGTTTAACCCATAAATCACCCTGGCCTTCCTGCACCGCTGCGCCGCTACCATCCGTTACCTTCTGGGTAAAACTGGCGTGGAAGCTGCTGACTTTATCCAGACGGCTTTTCAGGTCGCTGGCGGCGTCAGCCCAAACGCTGCTCACCACAAAGCTCGACAATAATGCACAGGTGATTGCGATTCTTTTCATCGTTATTCCTCAAAATACGTCACTCCCAACGGGGAGCTCCTTCTGCTATCCATTTCAGGCCAAAAATCAGCATGAGGAAAGTAGAAAATACTGAATTACTTAACTTTGCAATCAATCAAAGGGCGGTGGGGCCAACACTTCACGATTGCCATTATGTCCCTGCTCGCTGACAATTCCCTGCGCTTCCATCTGTTCGATGATGCGCGCCGCACGGTTATAACCAATGCGGAACTGGCGCTGGACGCCGGAGATGGAAGCTTTGCGTTTCTGGGTAACAAAATTCACCGCCTGATCGAACAACGGATCCAGTTCTTCCCCACCGTCAAAACCACCGCCGCCACCTTCACTTTCGGTGTCCGAGGTGATGCCTTCCACGTACTGTGGACGGCCACGCGCTTTCCAGTCCTGGACGACCGCGTGAACCTCTTCATCGCGCACAAAGGCACCATGTACACGCACCGGAATCGTTGAGTTTGGTGCAGAATAGAGCATATCGCCCATGCCCAACAGGGATTCAGCGCCACCCTGATCAAGAATGGTACGAGAGTCAATTTTGCTCGAGACAGTAAACGCTATACGCGTCGGGATATTTGCTTTGATAAGCCCAGTGATAACGTCAACTGACGGACGCTGGGTTGCCAGCACCAGGTGGATACCTGCCGCACGCGCTTTTTGCGCCAGACGGGCGATCAGTTCTTCCACTTTTTTACCGACAGTCATCATCAGATCAGCAAATTCATCGACCAGAACCACAATATACGGCTCTTTTTTCAGTACCGGATGAGTGACATCCATGCTATCGCCTGGTTTCCAGTACGGATCCGGGATTGGACGTCCCATACGATCTGCTTCCGCAATCTTCTCGTTGTAGCCCGCAAGGTTACGCACACCCAGCGCTGACATCAGCTTATAGCGGCGTTCCATTTCATTAACGCTCCAGCGCAAGGCATTGGCTGCGTCTTTCATATCCGTAACAACTTCAGTCAACAGATGCGGGATACCTTCATAAACCGACAGCTCGAGCATTTTCGGGTCGATCATGATAAAGCGAACATCTTCCGGCTGCGCCTTGTAGAGCATGCTGAGGATCATGGCGTTGACCCCAACAGATTTACCTGACCCCGTAGTACCTGCCACCAACAGATGCGGCATCTTCGCCAAATCGGCAGTCACAGGTTCACCAGCAATGTCCTTGCCGAGAACGACAGTAAGCGGTGACGGATTATCACGGAATTTCGCGTTATCCAGTACTTCACGCAGATAGACGGTCTGGCGTTTTTTGTTCGGTAATTCCAGTCCGACATACGGTTTACCTGGAATAACCTCCACTACACGAACTGCCGCAGTGGATAGCGAGCGCGCCAGATCTCGGGAGAGGTTAGAAATACGCGCAGCTTTAACACCCGGTGCCAGATTTAACTCAAAACGGGTAATGACCGGTCCGGGCGAGTAGTTCACCACATCGGCTTTAATACGGAAATCGGCCAGACGCGCTTCCACCAGACGCGCCATTTGCTCCAGCGCGAATGTATCTATTGGCTCAACTTCCTCCGGTGGTGGGGTGAGCAAATCCAGCGATGGCAGCAGCGTCGTCGGACGCTGTACAGGGCGGCTGTCGCCATTACGCATCAATAACGGATGGATCAGGCTTTCCTGCGGCGGTGGTGTGACAGGCTGCGATGGCTGCTGATAGTGCTGCTGCGGAGCGACAGGCTGTGGCGGCTGCTGATAATGCTGCTGCGGTGCAACAGGCTGTGGCGGCTGCTGATAATGCTGCTGCGGTGCGACAGGCTGTGGCGGCTGCTGGTAATGCTGCTGCGGTGCAACAGGCTGCGGCGGCTGCTGATAATGCTGTTGCGGTGTAACAGGCTGTGGCGGCTGCTGATAATGCTGTTGCGGTGTAACAGGCTGTGGCGGCTGCTGATAATGCTGCTGCGGTGCGACAGGCTGTTGATACTGTGGCGCAGGTTCCGGCATCACGCTGGGCGTAAACAGCGGCTCATGCGGACCTTCATCCACTAACGCTTTCATTGGTGAGAATTCAAAATCATCAAGCGAGAATGGATTCGCCCCGGCAGGCTGCGCGCCGGAATAACGTTGCTGTTGGGAAGATGCGAACTGACGCGCCAGTTCAGCTTCTGCTGCTGAATCTTCGTCATCAGCATGCGCTGTGTCATCCTGATACTCTTCGCCATAGCGATGCTGCTGCGACTGAGCAAATTGACGCGCCAGTTCATCCTGCTGCATGGCATCAATTTCATCGTCACTGTATTGCGCATCCGTATCAAGCTGCTCTTCGCGCGCTTTCTCTTCAGCCATACGTTGTGAAGGCAACTTAATGCCATATGAAGCTAACTCTCGGCGTGTCGGGACACGCACACGATTAGGACGTGGCAGTTGCGGGCCAATTCCCTCTTTCACCTGCGGACGCGGCGCACCACTCCCAGCAAGACTAAATACCGGTGCGGCAACGGCTGCACCGGCACCCAATGCAGCGTTTTTCGCCCCAGCAGCCAACGGCGCTGCGGCAGCCACAGACTCAACGGGAGGTATGGATGCAGCAGGCATAGACGGTGCAACGGGCTTCACCCGCTCAGGCTCTTGTACAGGTTCTGGAATCGGCTGATACCAGGCAGCTAGCTGCTCACGCTCACGCGCACGTTTTTCTTCCACTTCTTCAAAATAGTAGAGCGGTGGACGTGCTGGTTTCACCTCTTCAACGACAGGTTCAGGCTCGGCAACCGGCGGCTGTTCCACCACGGGCTGCTGATGAACCACGGGTTGTTGCTGCACGGTGTCTTGCTGATAGACAAGCTGCGGTTCAAGCGGCGCACTCTGCTGGTAAACCGGTTCTGGTTGCCAGGCGTGTTCCACCACCGGCTCAGGTGCTTGCCACGGCATTGCCGGTTGCGGCATCGTCGGCTGTTCATAGCCAGCTTCGGCAACTGGCGGTACAGAATATGGCATCTGCGGTTCAACCGGTGCGGGTTGCTGCCAGGGTTCATAAGGCTGAACCGGAGGCTGTGCGTACTGAACGGGCTGTGGGTAACCTTCCGGTGCTGGCGCGATAACCGCTTCACCGGTTTGCGGAGCCGGTGCAGATTGCCATGCCACAGCAGGAACGGGTTGTTCTAAAACGGCTCCCGGTACTGGCGCAGGTTGCAACAGCGGGTCGACTGGCGCACTCCAGGCCTGAGTTGCCGCAGTGGCCGCTGCCGCGGTGACCGGCTCAGTCACTGAATGGCCGTTTAATAGCGGGTCGAATTCATCGTATTCAGGCAATGTGGCACGGTTGCCAGAGAACAAGACATCGTTAGGATCGGCTACAACGCCACGCGCGCTGTATTCAATTTCATCCTCATCATCCATGCGCTTGCCGGAGAACAGCGCGGCATCAGTGTGACGCCCAAGTGGATTGGTAAACTTCTCTGCCAGCCGTTTACGGCGCGCTAACGCTCCGCGCAGAATACGTGCCCGTCGGGATTCATGTGGGGTGCCATCAACGGCGTCGACAGACTCTTCATCATCGTCATATTCTTCGTCATCAACCCAGGTATCATCGCGACGAGTACGATTGCTGGCAAATGTCAGGATATTCAGTAACCAGCCGCCCAGTTTCTCGGCAATGCTCACCCATGACCAGCCAGTAAACAGCGTTAAACCCGCGGCCCAGATACATAACAGCGCAAGCGTACCACCACTGCTGTGCAACAAGGGTTGCAGCGTGGTACTGAGCAGGCTGCCAATAACGCCGCCAGAGGCAAAATACCAGATGTCATCGGCATTGATTGCGGCAAGCCCGCAAGAGGTGAGGATCAGCGCCAGAACGCCAATAATACGCAGCGATACGGCGAAGTAATCGACGTATTCGTCGCTGGCCTGATGTCGCCAGGCAAACCAGCAACCGCCGACGATTATCACGGGGAGAGTGTAAGCCATGACACCAAAAATAAAGAACAGCGTATCCGCCAGCCATGCTCCGGGTATGCCGCCCAGATTATGGATAGGTTCGTGCCATGCGGTTTGCGACCAACTGGGGTCCGAAGGGTTAAAGCTGAGTAAGGCAGCCATCAACCAGACGGCAAAAAGGGCAATAAGGATCAGCAACGCTTCCAGAAGTCGGCGCCCGCTGCTTAACTTCGTCAATGTGACGTCTTTGTCTTCAGTGTATTCCTGGCTCAAAAACGGCTCTCCAGGTTTCAGGCTTTTCCTACCCGATGCTAAAACGGACAACAGCACCGGGTTACCCCGGCACTGTTGCTGTATGGATTAACAGGAGTGTAATCAAACTGCGTCGATTTTGCACCTGTTCCGTGTTAGCGCGTCTTAATTACCAGACGATTGCTCTGTTTGACTTCTTCCATTACCACGTAAGTACGTGTGTCATTCACGCCAGGCAGACGCAGCAGGGTTTCCCCCAGCAGCTTACGGTACGCCGACATATCCGGTACGCGTGTTTTCAGCAGATAGTCGAAATCACCGGAAACCAAATGACACTCTTGAATTTCTTCAAGTTTTTGTACTGCAGAGTTAAATTGCTCAAACACATCCGGGGCGCCACGATTCAGAGTAATCTCAACAAAAACCAGAAGTGATGCATCCAGATAATGCGGGTTCAACAGCGCTGTATAGCCCTGAATAAAACCCTGTCTTTCCAACCGACGCACACGCTCAAGGCAGGGCGTTGGAGAAAGTCCCACTCGTTTTGAAAGCTCGACGTTAGAAATACGCCCATCCTTTTGCAGCTCATTAAGAATGTTACGATCGATACGGTCGAGATCTTTGCCAGGGCGCTTCTTACTATCTACCATTATTATTGTCTCTCTGTATTCCTTCCCTACTCCTGCCTGACTCTACTAACATCACTGTTCAGAGTCGCTACCCATCACAATAAACCGCAACCCAGAGGGATTTACGGTGCGCAATGCCTGGGTTTATGGTGAGAAGACCGTTGCCTGTCGGCGGCTATCGACATCACGAATGGCATCTGTCCACACCATGCGTAGATTTCACTAACCCGGTAAACATGGTATCTACATGCATGATTATGCAGCATATACATGACACAGTTTTTTTCTTCCTTGAATGTTTTCGCAAAACAGCAGGTGATTGTCAAAGCAAAACATCGATTTTTAGTACAACATGCCAGTTATTCATTGGGAGTGATGGAAAATCGTCATTTTATCACCTTATAACTGACCGATTTTAAGTAGAAATCATTATACCCCCGCCATACTTCACGTTGTCTGTGCGTTGGCTTCACGCGTCCCCCCAACTCGAATGAGTTAGAGAAGTGTACGGCCCTCAATTTTGCCCATCATCGGTTTCCGCTATTACACATATTGTTAACAAAATCGCCATACTCTTTTTTTACGTCTGCAAATTCCCTACAATCCTGCCCATTGCCTACCAACAACTATGGGGATCTCATGGGCACGACCAAACACAGTAAACTTCTTATTCTGGGTTCAGGCCCTGCGGGCTATACCGCCGCCGTCTACGCTGCGCGCGCAAACCTGCAGCCGGTGCTGATTACCGGTATGGAAAAAGGCGGTCAACTGACCACCACAACAGAAGTGGAGAACTGGCCTGGCGATCCAAACGATCTCACTGGCCCACTGCTGATGGAGCGCATGCACGAGCACGCAACGAAATTTGAAACGGAGATCATCTTCGATCACATCAGTAAGGTTGATCTGCAAAACCGTCCTTTCCGTCTCACCGGAGACAGCGGCGAATACACCTGTGACGCACTGATCATCGCCACTGGCGCTTCAGCACGCTATCTGGGCTTACCTTCAGAAGAAGCCTTTAAAGGCCGCGGTGTCTCCGCCTGCGCAACCTGCGACGGTTTCTTCTATCGTAACCAAAAAGTTGCGGTGATCGGCGGCGGCAACACCGCTGTGGAAGAAGCGTTATACCTGGCGAATATCGCCTCCGAAGTTCACTTGATTCACCGCCGCGACAGTTTCCGTGCCGAGAAAATCCTCATCAAACGTTTGATGGATAAAGTTGAAAACGGCAACATCGTGCTGCACACGCATCGCACACTGGAAGAGGTGACTGGCGATCAAATGGGTGTAACCGGATTGCGTCTGCGCGATACGCAAAATACTGACAACGTTGAATCTCTCGACGTCGCCGGATTGTTTGTCGCCATCGGCCACAGCCCGAACACGGCTATTTTCGATGGTCAACTTGAACTGGAAAACGGCTATATCAAAGTTCAGTCCGGTATTCACGGCAATGCGACACAAACCAGCATTCCTGGTGTGTTCGCTGCCGGTGACGTGATGGACCATATTTATCGTCAGGCGATTACCTCAGCTGGCACAGGTTGTATGGCCGCCCTGGACGCTGAACGTTATCTCGACGGTCTGGCGGACGCCTGCAAATAGTTTTTACAAATCAGTAACAAAAGTAAAAAAGGCGACTATAAGTCGCCTTTATTTTTGCCCCGTTGTAACATTGTCCTGCCCAAAAATTCCAATAACTCACCTGCTAAGCGTGCAATGAATAAAACCCGTCAAAAAGAGCTTACCCGCTGGTTAAAACAGCAAAGTGTCATTTCTCAACGCTGGCTGAATATTTCACGCCTGTTGGGGTTCGTGAGTGGCCTGTTAATTGTCGCTCAGGCCTGGCTCATGGCTCGGATTCTGCAGCACATGATCATGGAAAATATTCCCCGTGAAGCGCTGCTGTTCCCTTTCGTCGTGCTGGTCTTGATTTTTATCCTGCGGGCGTGGGTTGTCTGGTTACGTGAGCGAATAGGGTTTCACGCGGGCCAACATATTCGTTTTGAGATTCGTCGCCAGGTTCTGGACCGTCTGCAACAGGCGGGGCCAGCATGGATACAGGGGAAGCCTGCCGGAAGCTGGGCCACGCTGATTCTGGAACAGATTGACGATATGCATGACTACTATGCGCGTTATTTGCCGCAAATGGCGCTTGCGGTTTGCGTCCCGTTATTGATTGTGGCTGCCGTTTTCCCGTCAAACTGGGTTGCAGCCATTATCCTGTTGGGAACCGCACCACTGATCCCCCTGTTTATGGCGATGGTCGGTATGGGCGCTGCCGATGCCAACCGGCGTAACTTTCAGGCACTTGCCCGACTCAGCGGTCACTTCCTCGATCGCTTGCGCGGCATGGAAACACTGAGAATTTTTGGTCGCGGCGAAGCGGAGACGGAAAGCATCCGGGCTGCATCGCAGGATTTCCGTCAGCGCACGATGGAAGTGCTTCGCCTGGCATTCCTCTCTTCGGGCGTGCTGGAGTTTTTCACTTCGCTCTCTATTGCCCTGGTAGCCGTGTACTTCGGTTTTTCTTATCTCGGCGAGCTTGATTTCGGTCACTACGGAACCGGCGTCACGCTGGCGGCAGGTTTCCTGGCGCTGATTCTGGCACCGGAATTTTTCCAGCCACTGCGCGACCTGGGGACGTTTTACCATGCCAAGGCGCAAGCGGTAGGCGCTGCCGACAGTCTGAAAACGTTCATGGAAACCCCGCTCGCGCATCCTGAGCGTGGCGATATTGAGCTGGCGACCAAAGACGCGGTTGCAATTGAAGCCGAAGATCTGATCATCACCTCACCCGAAGGCAAAATTCTGGCTGGCCCGCTTAACTTCTCCCTACCCGCAGGCCAGCGCGCGGTGCTGGTTGGGCGTAGTGGGTCCGGTAAGAGCTCGTTGCTGAATGTCCTGTCCGGTTTTCTCTCGTATCAGGGCTCATTGCGTATTAATGGCTTTGAACTTCGTGACTTGTCGCCTGACGCCTGGCGTAAACAACTCTCATGGGTTGGGCAAAACCCGCAGCTTCCGGCTGCTACATTGCGCGAAAATGTGCTGCTGGCATGCCCTGATGCCAGCGAAGAACAGCTACAGGCCGCGCTCGATAGCGCCTGGGTCAGTGAGTTTTTACCGCTGCTTCCTCAGGGTGTGGATACCCCTGTAGGCGACCAGGCAGGTCGACTTTCTGTCGGACAAGCACAGCGCGTTGCCGTTGCCCGCGCCTTACTCAACCCGTGTCAGTTACTGCTGCTCGACGAACCCGCAGCCAGTCTGGATGCACACAGCGAACAACGCGTGATGCAGGCGTTGAATGCGGCATCGCGCCGCCAGAGCACACTGATGGTTACGCACCAGTTGGAAGATCTTGCCGACTGGGACGCGATCTGGGTCATGCAAGACGGTCAGATTGTCGAACAAGGTACCTATGCGCAACTTAGCGCAGCCAACGGGGCTTTTGCGACATTACTGGCTCACCGTCAGGAGGACATCTAAATGCGCGCTTTGCTACCCTATCTGACGCTGTATAAACGTCATAAATGGATGTTAACACTGGGGATCGTTCTGGCGATCGTCACATTATTGGCAAGCATTGGTTTGCTGACGCTTTCAGGCTGGTTCCTGTCTGCTTCCGCCGTTGTCGGTGTCACCGGGATCTACAGTTTTAACTACATGCTCCCGGCGGCTGGCGTTCGCGGGGCGGCAATTACCCGAACCGCAGGTCGTTATTTCGAACGACTGGTCAGTCACGACGCGACGTTTCGTGTATTGCAGCATTTGCGTATTTACACCTTCAGCAAATTGCTGCCGCTCTCCCCTGCCGGGCTCGCCCGATACGGTCAGGGCGAACTGCTCAACCGCGTTGTGGCGGATGTCGATACGCTCGATCATCTCTATTTACGTGTGCTCTCCCCGCTGGTTGGCGCGTTTGTCGTTATTGTGGTGGTCACGCTAGGATTGAGCGTTCTCGATCTCACGCTCGCCATCACCCTTGGCGGCATTATGCTGCTGACTCTGTTTATCTTGCCTCCGTTGTTTTACCAGGCAGGTAAAAGCACCGGGCAGAACCTGACGCATCTGCGCGGGCAATATCGTCAGCAGTTGACCTCCTGGTTACAGGGTCAGGCTGAGCTGACCATTTTTGGTGCCAGCGATCGCTATCGCACACAAATGGAAACCACCGAATTACAGTGGCACGAAGCGCAGCGTCGTCAGTCCGAATTAACGGCCTTGTCTCAGGCTGTCATGCTGCTGATTGGCGCTCTGGCTGTGGTGATGATGTTATGGATGGCTTCAGGTGGCGTAGGCGGAAACACACAACCCGGCGCACTGATAGCGTTGTTTGTGTTCTGCGCATTGGCCGCTTTCGAAGCGCTGGCCCCTGTTACTGGCGCATTTCAACATCTCGGCCAGGTGATTGCTTCAGCACTACGTATTACCGAACTGACAGAACAGCAACCGGAAGTCACCTTCCCGGATACGGAAGCTACCGTTTCGGAACAGATTACTCTGACATTGCGTGAGGTGTCTTTCAGCTATCCAGGGCAAACACAAAAAGCTTTGGACACCCTTTCTTTGCTCGCTAAACCTGGTGAACACATTGCGATTCTGGGGCGGACAGGCTGTGGGAAATCAACGTTACTGCAATTATTAACCCGTGCATGGGATCCACAAAGCGGCGAAATCCTGATTAACGATCATCCGATTTCAACGCTGAACGAAGCCGCTTTACGCCAATGCATCAGCGTCGTGCCACAGCGAGTGCATCTGTTCAGTGCGACATTGCGCGATAACCTGCTGCTGGCTGCGCCACACGCCAGCGATGAAGCGCTATCCGGGATGCTGTGCCGTGTCGGTCTGGAAAAACTGCTTGAAGGTGATGGTCTCAATGCCTGGCTGGGTGAAGGCGGTCGTCAGCTTTCAGGCGGAGAGCTACGCCGTTTGGCTATCGCGCGAGCCTTGCTGCACGATGCGCCGCTGATGCTTCTGGATGAACCTACTGAAGGTCTGGATGCGACAACGGAAAGTCAAATGCTTGAATTGATTAACGATGTGATGCGCAATAAAACCGTACTCATGGTCACACATCGCCTGCGCGGACTGTCGCGATTTAATCAAATAATAGTGATGGACAACGGACACATAATTGAGCAAGGTAATCACGCAGATCTGTTAGCCAGGCAGGGGCGTTATTACCAGTTTAAGCAACGTCTGTAAGCTATTATTGAACGATCCGACTCGCGTAGTGGAGTTTCGCTGTCATGCGCCTGGTACAACTGTCCCGCCATTCTATCGCCTTCCCCTCACCGGAAGGCGCTTTACGCGAGCCTAACGGTTTATTAGCGCTGGGGGGCGATCTCAGCCCTGCCCGCCTGCTAATGGCCTACCAACGCGGTATTTTCCCGTGGTTTTCCCCTGGCGACCCTATTCTCTGGTGGTCGCCCGACCCACGCGCCATTCTTTGGCCTGACAAATTTCACATAAGTCGCAGCATGAAGCGCTTTCATAAACACTCACCGTATCGCGTGACGCTTAATTACGCGTTTGGTCAGGTCATTGAAGGATGTGCAAACGACCGGGAAGAAGGCACCTGGATAACGCATGATGTCGTGGATGCCTATCATCGGTTGCATGAACTTGGACACGCGCACTCTATCGAAGTATGGCGACAAAATGAATTAGTCGGCGGGATGTACGGTGTTGCGCAAGGTACCCTTTTCTGCGGTGAGTCGATGTTCAGTCGCCAGGAAAATGCATCCAAAACCGCACTGCTTGTTTTTTGCGCTGAATTTATTCGTCAGGGCGGAAAATTAATCGATTGCCAGGTGTTAAATACCCACACCGCGTCACTGGGAGCCATTGAGACTCCGCGCAGGGACTACCTTGAACATTTAAGCAGGCTACGCCAACAGCGCCTACCGAGCCACTTCTGGGTGCCCAGGACGTTATTTTCGCCTCAGGAGTGAATGTTTTCGGCACATTTTTTGTCGGGGTGTTATAATTGGTGCCGCAGAGTCGGTTTAGCCCATTACCCCGCCGCCGTTAAGGAACAGTTCGCGTCAGGCAACGCCTATCGTTTATCTCATCGTTCCCTTACACGTTGCGCTTTTAGTGCGGCTTTGTTGTGTGTGGTTAGAGTAATGCGCCAAACCCGATTTGCTGCGTTTTAAACGCACAAATCTTTACTTATTAAAAGAACTTCGGCATTATCTTGCCGGTTCAAATTACGGTAGTGATACCCCAGAGGATTAGATGGCCAAAGAAGACAATATTGAAATGCAGGGTACCGTTCTCGATACGTTACCTAATACCATGTTCCGCGTAGAGTTAGAAAACGGTCACGTGGTTACTGCACACATCTCCGGTAAAATGCGTAAAAACTATATCCGCATCCTGACGGGCGACAAAGTGACTGTTGAACTAACCCCGTACGACCTGAGCAAAGGCCGCATTGTCTTCCGTAGTCGCTGATTGTTTTAACGCCCGAATGGCGTCCAGATAATAAAAGGTCGGTTTAACCGGCCTTTTTTGTGGACTGATATTACGTATTTAATCCTCGATCATTCGTGCATATTCTTCCGTGAGGAAATCCACCAATGCACGAACCGACGGCAATAACCCCCTGCGCGATGGAAAGACCGCGTGAATGATCTCTCGCTTTGGTTCCCAACCATCCAGTAATGCCACCAGCTCGCCCGCCGCTATTTGCTCTTTTACCATCAATTGCGGGAGCTGAACGACCCCTACACCTGCCACTGCCGCTTCGCGTAAAGCCAGCATGTCGGTGGTGATCATACGGGGTGTGAAATGCACCTCCGCACGCGCGCCCTGTGGGCCAAATAATTCCCAGCGATGCACATGCTTACCCGTGGCCAGGCTCAGACCAGGCCATCGGGTCAGCTCTGCTGGTGCATGTAAAGCGCCCATCTGCTCGATCAATCGCGGGCTGGCATATAGGCGATGCCCCCTGTCTGCAAGTACACGCATAACCAGATCGCTATCCTCAAAAGGACGGGGTCTGACGCGAATCGCAACATCAAGGCCTTCACCTACTACGTCAACCCGGCGATTTGTAGCCTCAAGCTGTACGGATACATCGGGATAACGTGCCATAAAACGGGCGAGCATGGCGCCGACATGCACGTGCAGTAAAGTGACCGGGCAGGTCAGCTTCACAATACCTCGCGGCTCTACCTGCAACGCCGCAATGGCATCCTGCGCTGCCTGTGCTTCCACCAGCATAGCCTTACAGTGTTCGTAGAACGTTTGTCCAACTTCAGTAACATTAAACTGCCGGGTGGTTCGCTGAATCAACCGCACCCCCAGCCTCTCCTCCAGTTGTGCAATTCGACGGCTCAGTTTTGATTTCGGTTCATCGAGCGCCCGACCGGCCGCAGCGAATCCTCCTTCTTCAACGACGTGAACAAACCACGCAAAATCATTGAGATCCGGCTTAGTCATCTTATTGTCCTATTTATGAGACTGTGAAGGCCATTTTAGCTACTACTCAGTTCTCTGTCATGAATATAAGCTTATTCACATCAAGATAACGCCACTGAGGAGATACATATGAAACAAGTAACAGGCGTCTACACCGCACCTCGCCCACACTGGGTTGGCGATGGATTCCCGGTTCGCTCGATGTTCTCTTACCAGTCTCATGCTGAACAGTTAAGTCCGTTCCTGCTGCTGGATTACGCCGGGCCACATACCTTCACCCCTGGTAATGAAAAACGTGGCGTGGGCGAACACCCTCACCGTGGTTTCGAAACGGTGACCATCGTTTACAGCGGTGAAGTTGAACATCGTGACTCAACTGGCCGCGGTGGGATTATCGGCCCAGGCGACGTGCAGTGGATGACTGCAGGTGCAGGCATATTACACGAAGAATTCCATTCTCCGGAATTTACCCGGAAGGGTGGCGAGCTGGAAATGGTGCAACTTTGGGTCAACCTACCAGCAAAAGACAAGATGGCCGTACCCGGATATCAGGGCATTAGTAGTGATGTTATCCCTACTGTCTCGCTGCCAGATGACGCCGGCACTCTCCGTGTCATTGCGGGCAGCTATCAGGAAACAAAAGGTCCGGCACATACCTTCTCGCCGCTGAATGTCTGGGATATGCGTCTGCAGCGTAATCATCAGTTCACGCTGTCTCAGCCTGAAGGATGGAGCACCGCGCTGGTCGTACTGAAAGGCAACATCACCGTAAACGGCACCACACCCGTCAGCGAGGCACAGCTGGTGGTGTTAAGCCAGCAGGGTAAAACATTGCATATTGAAGCCAGTAGCGATGCCAGTGTCTTGCTGTTGTCAGGCGAACCGTTGAATGAGCCGATTGTGGGTTACGGTCCGTTTGTAATGAACACGAAACAAGAAATCGCAGAAGCTGTACGCGATTTTAACTCCGGCCGCTTTGGCCAAATCTGAATCAAAGGAGAATACTATGTCCAGTCCTGCAAACTTTAATGGTTCACGCCCGGTCATCGATGTAAATGATTCCGTTATGCTGCTTATCGATCACCAGAGCGGACTTTTCCAGACCGTAGGTGATATGCCAATGCCTGAACTGCGTGCACGTGCTGCCGCGCTGGCTAAAATGGCCTCTCTGGCGAAGATGCCGGTAATTACCACGGCGTCTGTACCGCAGGGACCTAATGGCCCGCTGATCCCTGAGATCCATGCCAATGCGCCCCACGCCCAATACGTGGCGCGTAAAGGCGAAATCAATGCCTGGGATAACGAAGACTTCGTTAAAGCCGTGAAAGCAACGGGTCGTAAAACGCTGATTATCGCCGGTACGATCACCAGCGTCTGCATGGCTTTCCCGGCCATCAGCGCAGTGGCTGAAGGTTACAAGGTCTTCGCGGTAATTGATGCGTCCGGTACTTACAGCAAGATGGCGCAAGAAATTACCCTGGCGCGCGTGGTTCAGGCTGGCGTCGTGCCGATGGATACCGCTGCTGTCGCGTCTGAAATTCAGGGGACATGGAATCGTGAAGACGCTGCTGAATGGGCAGAAGTGTATACCAAAGTCTTCCCAGCTTATCAGTTGCTGATAGAGAGCTACAGCAAAGCTCAGGAAGTCGTCACCAACGGCGAAAAACTGGACTCTCAGCGTTAATCATATCCTCCGCGCCGGTTCGGGCGGGGGAATATGTACATTGCGTAACCAAACGAATATGAACACGTAAATTCTGCTTGACCGTTTTAGCGCAACTCCCTATAGTAGCGCCCCGTTGCCCCCCAAGCGGTCAGGCAGCAATACAATATGGTGAGGTGTCCGAGTGGCTGAAGGAGCACGCCTGGAAAGTGTGTATACGGCAACGTATCCGGGGTTCGAATCCCCGCCTCACCGCCATATTTTAAGAAGAGCTCGTACGCAAGTACGGGCTTTTTTTTCGCATATTTCACAGCCTGGCGGGGATGAGAAGCCCGGACCGGGTTCGACTACTGGCGCAGCCAGTTGGACAGACTGAGCGCGCAGCGAACAGGCTGCCCGCAGGGCGAGCGAAACGAGTCAATCCCCCCCTCACCGCCATATTTTAAGAAGAGCTCGTACGCAAGTACGGGCTTTTTTTTCGCATGTTGCACATCTGCGGGGGGATGAGAAACCCCCGACCGGGGTTCGACTACTGGCGCAGCCAGTTGGACAGACCGGGAGCACAGCGAACGGGCTGCCCCGTAGGGGCGAGCAAAGCGTGTCACCCTCCCCTAACCGCCATATTCGAGAAAGAGCTCGTACGCAAGTACGGGCTTTTTTTTCGCCTGTTGCATTTGCCGGATGCGGTGCAAGCACCTTATCCGGCCTACATTTCTGCATCTCGTCGTAGGCCTGATAAGCGAAGCGCCATCAGGCATGGCAGTTATTGTCGGCTAAGCAGCGTCAACACTTCATAGTGTGCAGTGTGTGGAAACATATCGAAAAGCTGGACACGTTCAATGCGATATCCAGACAACTCGCGAATATCCTTCGCCATGGTTTGCGCATTACAGCTGGAATAAACAATAAAACGTGGTGCCATTTGGGAAAGAAAATCGCACAGCGGTTTGCCAATCCCGCGACGCGGCGGATTCACCAACACCAGGTCCGGTACTTCCCCCTGAGCGGTAGCAAACTGAGTTGAATCCAGCGCCTGAAAATGCAGATTCTGCAACCCAAGCTCCTGCGCTGACTGCTTCGCGCAGGTAATCGCCTCTGGCGCGATTTCAATCCCCGTCAGTTTCATTTGTGGTGTGACACAATGCAGACCAAACCCTCCCACACCGCAAAACAGGTCCCACATATGAGTAACAGGCAGCTGACGCACCCAGTCGCGGGCGGTGGCATATAAGCGTCCTGCTACTACCGGGTTAGTCTGGAAGAAGCTCTGCGGGCGGATCCACAGCGGTACATCGTTAAAACGTTCGGCCAGTGCCTGCTGTTCGGTCAGGAAGATTTCTGTCTCCCCTTCCATAATGGCCATATGCACAGGCTGGACATTGACGCTGATGACTTTTAACTGCGGTAACTGTGCCTGCAGCCACGGTAGCGCCGTACGCAGCTGTGCCAGTTTCACGTCAGAACGTAAAACAAAACGCAGCATCATGCCACCGTCAAACTGGCTTTCCGTTAACAGCAGATATTTAAGCTCACCCCGTTTGCGTGCCACGTTATAGGGCGTTAACCCCGCACGGGCAATAAACGGTTTGAGCGTGGCAAATACGGGCGCAAAAGACTCAGGATAGAGCGGACAATCACACAAATCCTCCGGCGTACCGTCACGATGCAGCATGCCCAGCAGTGGTTTTTCCACGCTGCCGCTGACCACCATTTTGGCTTTGTTGCGAAAAGCGCGTTCCGGGCCGCTGACCGGTGCGCACCATTCTCCGACCGAACAATCGGCCAGCAGATTCTGCAGATCAGCTGTTTTTGCAGAGAGTTGTTCGGCGACAGGCTGTGTTATCCACTGACAGGAGCGACAGCGTTCGGCGTCATATAGTGCGCACTGCATACAAAGACCTACAAATTAACCGGGGGCCAAGATTATACACGTTATTGCAAACGGAAGAACCGCCTGCTGGACGCAGGAATAAACAGCAGTAGCAACACCAGCATATCCGGCAATTTTTGCATCACCAGCGTATGCAGGATTTCACGTCTGGACTCCCCCGCAATACTGAACAGTTCCGGATATCCGTAGCCCAACGAAGCCGCCCACAGATAAATGCTAGCGATAACCTGGGTCAGCAGGTAGATCCAGCGCGCCCAGTTTCGTCCTTTGACCAGCGAAAATGCGCAGTAAATTTCGACAAACAGCAGCACCAGGCTACCCAGAAACACCAGCGTCAAATTCCAGGTCTGCACACTGCGATGAATAAACTCACTGGTTCCACGAAAACCAAGCGTATTAAAAATCATCAACAGATCGAGACAGCGGATCATGATGATAGCCAGCGCCGCCACCTGCACCAAAGCAGGGACGTTTAAGCGAGCATGTGATGTGGATGATTTCTTAAAAAATCCCAACGCGTCGTCTTCCATGAAAACGGCGCAACCACCACAGCTGCGCCGTATAGACAGATTGGCAGATTTTAGTTTTTTCAGCCGCGTCTTGCACGTTGGATATCGCGTATCCGTTGTTTTTCTGTTCGCGCCATCAGATACCACGCGATAAATCCGATAATTCCTACCACGCCAAGGATCAGCGTCGCTAGTGCGTTGATCTCTGGGTTAACCCCCATACGCACACTGGAAAATACCAGCATTGGCAAGGTTGTCGCCCCAGGGCCAGAAACAAAGCTGGCGATAACCAAATCATCCAGTGACAGCGTAAAGGCCAGTAACCAACCGGAAATGACCGCCGGCATAATCATCGGCAGCGTAATGACGAAAAAGACCTTCAGCGGCGTCGCACCGAGATCCATCGCCGCTTCCTCAATGGAGTGATCCAGTTCACGCAAACGCGAGGAAATCACTACCGCTACGTACGCCGTACAGAAGGTGACGTGCGCCAACCAGATGGTCAACATACCGCGATCGGCTGGCCAGCCAATTGCATGTCCTAGGGCCACAAACAGCAACAGCAATGATAAACCGGTAATGACATCCGGCATGACCAGCGGCGCGGTGATCATAAAGGCGAAACCATTCGAACCACGAAAACGGCCAAAACGAACCATCACTACGGCAGCAATCGTACCCAGAATGGCTGCCATCGTCGCAGCACAGGCAGCAATCGTTAAACTCATGCCGACGGCACTCATCATTGCAGTATCGTGGAAAAGTTCACCGTACCAGCGTGTTGACCAACCCGCCCACACCGTCACCAGCTTGGAGCTGTTAAACGAATAGATAACTAACATCAGCATGGGGGCGTACAGGAACGTAAACCCCACGACCAGGATAAAGATCCGCCACGGCGAGCGGACGACCGGCAAATTATTCATCCGTGTTCCCCCACGCTTTTCTGCTGATACTTATGGAACCACATGATTGGCACAATCAGTAACAGCAACATGATGATGGCAACAGCAGACGCCACCGGCCAGTCGCGGTTATTGAAAAACTCCTGCCATAGCACACGGCCGATCATAATGCTGTCCGGCCCCCCAAGCAGTTCCGGAATAACAAATTCCCCTACTGCCGGGATAAACACCAGCATTGAACCAGCGATAATCCCGCCTTTGGTCAACGGCACAATCACGCTAAAAAAGGTTTTCAATGGCCGTGCGCCTAGATCCAATGCCGCCTCCACCAGCGAATAGTCAATGCGCGTCAGTGCGGTATAAATCGGCAGCACCATAAAGGGCAAATAGGCATAAACAATACCGATATAAACCGCCAGGTTGGTATGCAGGATCGTCAATGGCTGATCGATAACGCCCAGCCACATCAGGAAGTTGTTCAGCACCCCGTTATTTTTCAGGATCCCCATCCAGGCATAGACGCGAATCAAGAAAGAGGTCCAGGAAGGCAGGATCACCAGCAACAGCAAAATATTGCGTGTAGAAGGCTTACTGTGTGCCACGGCCCACGCCAGTGGGTACCCCAACAACAGACAGCAGATCGTCGAAATCCCCGCGACCTGCAAAGACTGCAGATAAGCATCGAAATAGAGCGGGTCATCCGTCAGTTGCAGGAAGTTACCTAAATTGAGCGTAATAGAGAGCTGACCATCGGCCCATGCCACAAGGTCTGTGTATGGCGGTATCGCCCGGGCCATCTCTGACAGACTTATCTTGAAGACAATCAGAAACGGCAATAAAAACAGGAGAACCAGCCACACATACGGCAGCGCGATCACCAGCTTGCGACCATGTTTCATTTGCAACTGCGACATATACAGCGTGAAACGGCTCGCTTTTTCGGCACGTGCCGGAGGTTCAAGTGTACTCATCTTTACTCCTTAAACCGTCAACACCACACAGCTGTCTGCATCCCAACACAAACGTACCTCGTCACCCCAGGTCGGTAGCCCCTTGCGATAGCGATGTTCGTTTTGCAGCTGGGCACTCAACATCTGGCCGCTTTTTAAACGCACGTGATACACAGACAAATCACCCAGGTAGGCAATATGCACCACCTCGCCCACCGCAAAGTTATAGCCATCCGGCGGCGGGGCATCACAGAGCATGATTTTTTCCGGACGAAGCGCGACATACACCGGTACGTTATCGACAATGGAAGTATCAGCATCCACTTTTAGCGGATGCACCAGCCCCGGAGAATCAATCACCAGACCGTCCTCCTGACGCTCCTTTAGCAGCCCTTCAAAAACGTTTACCGAACCGATAAATTCAGCGCTGTAGCGGGTAGTCGGGTGCTCGTAGATCTCTTCCGGCTCGCCAATCTGCACAAATTTTCCGCGGTTCATGATGGCTATACGGCCCGCCATGGTCATGGCTTCTTCCTGGTCATGCGTCACCATTACGCAGGTCACCCCTACTCGCTCAAGAATATCAACCACTTCCAGCTGCATGCGGTCACGCAGTTTCTTATCCAAAGCGCCCATCGGTTCATCCAGTAACAGCAGCTTAGGGCGTTTGGCCAGGCTCCGGGCCAGCGCCACACGTTGACGCTGACCGCCTGAAAGCTGATGCGGCTTACGTTTGGCGAACTCCTGCATGTGCACCAGCCCGAGCATCTCATTCACCCGGCTAGCGATTTCCGCTTTCGGTAGCTTGTCCTGTTTGAGTCCAAAGGCAATATTCTGTTCCACCGTCATATGTGGAAACAGAGCATAGGACTGAAACATCATATTAATTGGACGCAGATAAGGTGGAACGTGCGCCAGATCGACACCGTCCAGCATGATTTGCCCAGTGGTTGGCAGCTCAAACCCCGCCAGCATGCGCAGCAGGGTTGATTTACCACAACCAGACGCACCAAGCAGGGCAAATATTTCGCCTTTGTAGATAGTGAGATTGACGTCATCGACAGCATGCTGACCGTCAAATGACTTCGTCAGGTTGCGAATTTCAAGCAGCGGGGTCAGCGCCTTACGGATTTTCGCTTGTGGGCGTGGGGTTGCATCATTCACTCAAGTGCTCTCCGGCATAAAACAAAGAAACGGTGCAAATAACGCACCTTATTGGTGCGTATTGCCGGGTTTTGTGTGTTCAGGATCGCGACATCCCCGGCAGGCACAAGCACCGCCGGGTCGTGTCCCGAACATCGGGTTATTTCCCGCTTTTCACCTTCGTCCAGGCACGGGTACGTACACGATCGATCTTCGGATCCTGAACTTTCAGTGTGAACAGTTTCGCGCGCACGTCCGCCGGCGGATAGATACCTGGGTTATCACGAACTTCCGGGCTGACCAGAGCCGTCGCTTCTTTATTAGCATTGGCGTAGAACACGTGGTCGGAAATATGCGCAATCACATCAGGGCGCAGCAGGTAATTGAGGAACTGGTAGGCTTCGTCTTTGTTTTTCGCATCTGCAGGCATCGCGAACACATCAAAGAACGCCATCGCCCCCTCTTTGGGAATCGAGAAGGAGATATTGACGCCATTTTTCGCTTCTTTCGCGCGGTTTGCAGCCTGCCATACATCCCCTGCCCAGCCAATCGCTACACAGGTATCACCATTTGCCAGATCGTTAATGTATTGCGAGGAGTGGAAATAACGAATATTCGGACGCAGTTTCAACAGCAAATCGGTTGCCGGCCCAGTGTAATCATCCGCTTTAGTGCTGTTTGGATCTTTACCCAAATAGTTCAGCACAGTAGCAAACACTTCTTCAGGCGCATCGAGGAAAGAGACACCGCAGCTTTTGAGTTTTTCCAGATTCTCCGGTTTCAGGATCAAATCCCAGCTGTTAACTGGGGCATCCGCACCCAGCACCGCTTTAACTTTATCCACGTTGTAGCCAATACCGGTGGTTGCCCACATATACGGCATAGCAAACTTATTGTCTGGGTCGTGTTTACCCACCAGTTTCAGCAGTTCAGGATCGAGGTTTTTCCAGCCAGGCAGTTTGCTCTTATCCAGGGGCTGGAATACACCCGCAGTCAGTTGCCGTTCGAGGAAACTGGCTGACGGGACAACGAGGTCAAAACCGGTGCTGCCAGCCATGAGCTTACCTTCCAGCACCTCATTGGAGTCAAATACATCATAAATGACTTTAATGCCGGTCTCTTTCTCAAAATTAGCCACCGTGTCCGGAGCAATATAGTCAGACCAGTTATAAATATGCAGTGTTTTTTGTTCAGCAGCGAGCGTGCCGGCAGAGATGGCCATCAGAGCACCTGCAACCAGGCCTGATAACCATTTTTTATTTAAGGCGATCATAATCTCTTTCCTTCTGAAAGTTCGTTAACAAACGAACAAAAAAGTCACACTCTAATGATATGCAAGAAACGTGCATATTATTTCATGCGGCATCAATGAAAGAGTGGTCTCTCTCCCCGCCGCTATTGCTCGCTGATATCCGCTGGCTCATTCAACATGCATACAGCTACAGATAGCTCATAATGGGCAAATTGAACGGTGACGTTTACAAGCTTTGCAAGAATAACTTTAGCCAGGAATTGTGGATATAGCCCAGATAAAAAAACGTCTTTTATCAATTTTTTATGCAGGTTTTGTCTATGACGTAAAGCGGAAGGGGCGGAATCGAAGTGAATAATTCTTTAAGAAAAGGTTAAATGCAGAATAAAAACGTGAAATACGCAACCGCTCTGGCAGCGGCTGCGCTATAGGTCCCCATATTCAGGAACTATTAGTGGAGGAAATGAACCTCTGCGTTGCTGTTTTGCCCGTCTTCTTCGGCGTTAAACAATAACTGATGTGCCCCGGCTTCAAGGATCACCATCGATATCTGTTCCTCGCTCTGACGCACAAAACATTCAAACTGTTCAAACGTCACACCCGGCATAACGGATAAAGACTGGCAAACCACCAGCTTTGGCAGATTATCATCCTGCATATCCAGAAAGGCTTTTACCGTCAGCGAGCTCGCATTGATAGCGGACAGATCGGCGGCCAACGGTAGCAGCGCTGAAGGTCTGACCTCCGCCATCGCGGAAAACAGAATGACGTTATCCACCAGATCAATTTTTGCATCAAAAATGCCGTCGAAGTTCTGCATGTGCGGTAGATGCAGCGCCTGACAGGTATCACATTCAAAAAAACTCATGCCCAGGTCGTCGAGCCATTGACGCAACGTATCCAGAGTGGGAACGACCAGTGATGTCATAATAATGTGTGACCTCTATTGATGAAAAAATTACCGGCACAGCTTACGCAAAAAGACCGTGTCATACCACGATCGCTATCGATAATGCGTTTAGCCGCCGATTTTAAGACAAAATTCAGGAGTAGCATGACGTTCGATCCACTGGATCATTCGCGCAGCAATATCTATCCCAGTGGTTTTCTCCACGCCTTCCAGCCCAGGAGAGGCGTTGACCTCCATAATCAGCGGTCCGCGTTCTGCACGCAGGATGTCGACGCCAGCAACGTCAAGCCCCATCGTGCGGGCCGCTTTAAGCGCAATGTCCCTTTCCTGCGGCGTGATATTGGCAATAGTGGCAACTCCGCCGCGATGCAAGTTAGAACGGAAATCGCCCTCTTTAGCCCGCCGCTCAATAGCCGCAACCACCTCATCGCCCACCACGAAACAGCGAATATCTCGCCCCTTCGCCTCTTCGATATATTCCTGGACCAGAATATGGGCATTCAGACCACGAAATGCATCCACTACGCTCTCTGCGGCCTGGCGCGTTTCGGCCAATACCACACCGATCCCTTGAGTCCCCTCCACCAGCTTCACCACCAGTGGTGCACCGCCGACCATATCAATCATATCGCTGGTATCATCCGGCGAATGGGCTATTCCGGTAATCGGCAGGTCAATTCCCTGTCGCGCTAACAGTTGCAACGAGCGCAGCTTATCGCGTGCGCGGGTAATCGCTACTGATTCATTCAGCGGGTAGCTACCCAGCATCTCAAACTGGCGTAGTGCTGCCGTACCGTAGAAGGTAATAGCTGAGCCAATTCGTGGAATGACCGCGTCAAAATGGGGAAGCTGACGGCCTTTATAATGGATAGAAGACGCCGCCGGGCTAATGTTCATATAACAAGAAAGAGGATCGATAACTTCAACCAGGTGACCGCGTTGCATCGCCGCTTCACGCAGGCGTTTGCAAGAATAGAGCGTTCCATCCCGGGACAAAATGGCAATTTTCACCCTGCACCTCTCTAAAAGACCTGGTAAAAGCTGGCGTATCATACACTGGGTTAAACGCTTTAGCGCGTCGCCCATCCCTGTTTATGTAAATATTCCAGGATAAAGGGACGGCTTTCTTTAATGATGGTGCGGCGAATATGATCGCTCCAGGTATCGCGACGCGTGTTGCTACCACGGGTCAGATAGTACTGCGCAAGCTGTTCATCATATTGCGACAATGCATCCTGATCGAGCGGCTGATACTGGTTTTCATGCACCACCAGTGTTGCTGGCAGCCGGGGCTTGATGTCCGGGTTATCCGCAGGCCAGCCAAGACACAGGCCAAACAGCGGCAAAACATGTTTCGGCAGCTTCAGCAATTCCGTTACCGGCTCAATATTGTTACGCAGGCCGCCAATGAACACACCACCGAGACCCAGTGATTCAGCCGCTGTCAGCGCATTTTGCGCCATCATCGCCGTATCAACCACGCCAAGCAAGAGTTGCTCAGCCAGCCCCAGTTGCGCCTCGGGGCAAATCTGCAAATGGCGATTAAAATCAGCACAAAAAACCCAGAACTCGGCGGCTTGTGCGACGTGCTTTTGTCCCCCCGATAATGTCACCAGGGACTCACGCAGATTTTGATCGGTAATACGAATTATCGTCGTGCACTGCAAAAAACTTGAGCTTGATGTTCCTTGAGCGGCAGCAATAATCGCCTCCCGCTGTGCATCGGAAATACCTTCATCGGTGAAATGGCGAATGGAACGGTGGCTGCGAATTAAATCAATGGTTGGAGTCATCTTTTTTTTCTCTGGCTGAATGGGAAGAAGCGTCGGGAGCACGCGACATCAGCTGCGGTGCCAACAGCTGCGCAATGCGCAACATCAATACCACTGCGGCGGGAAGCATCAACAGTACACCCAGAAATATCATTACCACACAGGCCAATGGCCCGTTTAGCGGTGCGGGTAAAGTGAGATAATCGTTAAGCGACAGCAGCGCCAGCGATAACAAAATCATCCCGATGATTTCCAGAATCAATACGCTTTTGGGTAACACGCCCACTGTGCGCATAGGTGCCTCCCGATAAATGGCGCTTAGTGTAAAACGTTCCGACTGCCCATGTTTAACAAAAATGCGGCATAGACTAAGGATATCAAAGCAACAGGCTGAACCTGCTTTCCATCCGTCACAAATCGCGGCATCATAACAACATTCGCCATCCGGCCTGATAAGTTCGAGGAAATAGAGATGTTTGCCGTTATTTTTGGTCGCCCAGGGTGCCCGTATTGCGTGCGCGCAAAAGAATTAGCAGAAAAATTGAGCAATGAGCATGACGATTTTAACTTCCGCTACATTGATATCCATGCCGAAGGAATTACTAAAGCAGATCTGGAAAAAACGGTAGGTAAGCCAGTTGAGACCGTTCCGCAGATTTTCGTTGATCAACAACACATCGGCGGCTGCACGGATTTTGAAGCGTGGGCAAAAGAGAATATGAATCTGTTCGCCTGATAGCTGTTTCTACGCCCTCCGCTGGAGGGCGTCATCAGTTTTTTTTCCGCCGCTGACGCTGGTTGAATAAACTACTGATAAATAAAAAACACAATGCGCCAAGCGCACACCAAAACACTGCGCTAAACAACCATGCCAGCTCTTGCCACAGCGAACGCGTCGGCATAAAAACGAACCGCATCAGCAACAAGCAACACGGCGCTGCCAGTATTGCACCAAGAAGGGGTTTGAGCACTTCTCGACGGTGGGAGAAAAAGCTTGCCACAGCGCCAGGCAGTATAAAAAATAACAACCCGACCTCAGGATGCCCAGCCGCTCTAAATGCACCTTTCATATTCATCGTTAATGAAAGACACACTACAATAAAGAGCACAAAGCAGCAGATCGCACCCGCCCAACTTTGCTTATGTTTCAATCGTTCCTCCTGACACCCTCTCTATCGAACACTCTTTTCGCCCGCAGGCGTCCAGTCAGATAAAGTTACTCGGCATTCCATGCCAAAAACACACCCACACGATTCTTATAGCCGTTGATACGTAATGAGATTAAACTAGCCGCATATATTGTCGTGCTGCATTATTTGGGGCTGTGTACGATGCTGTCGCCCCTTAATTTCTGGCAAAAACATTAGCGTAAATTGCCATTTCTTTCAATAGCTTACTAGTAAACAAGAAGTTAGCCTCCGTGAATATAAACGTCGCAGATTTGTTAAATGGGAATTACATCCTGTTATTATTTGTGGTCCTGGCTCTGGGCCTGTGTCTGGGTAAATTACGCCTGGGTTCAGTCCAACTCGGTAATTCCATTGGCGTTTTAGTGGTCTCCCTATTATTAGGTCAGCAGCACTTTAGTATTAACACTGACGCATTAAATCTTGGCTTTATGCTGTTTATTTTTTGTGTCGGGGTTGAAGCCGGTCCCAACTTTTTTTCGATTTTTTTTCGCGATGGCAAAAATTACTTGATGCTTGCGCTGGTGATGGTCGGTAGTGCACTGCTGATCGCCCTGGGACTGGGTAAGCTATTTGGCTGGGATATCGGCCTGACGGCAGGCATGTTGGCTGGTTCAATGACCTCTACACCCGTTCTGGTCGGCGCGGGCGATACCTTGCGCCATTCAGGAATGGAAGGTACACAGCTATCCACCGCCCTTGATAACCTGAGCCTGGGTTACGCCCTCACCTATTTGATTGGGTTGGTCAGTCTGATTGTGGGTGCGCGCTATCTGCCAAAACTGCAGCATCAGGATCTGCAAACCAGCGCCCAACAAATCGCGCGCGAGCGCGGGCTGGACACTGACGCCAACCGTAAGGTTTATCTGCCGGTGATCCGCGCCTACCGTGTCGGCCCAGAGCTGGTTGCATGGGCTGACGGGAAAAATCTGCGCGAGCTGGGCATCTACCGCCAGACTGGTTGTTATATTGAGCGTATCCGCCGCAACGGTATTCTGGCCAACCCGGACGGTGACGCAGTGCTGCAAATGGGCGATGAAATTGCCTTAGTGGGCTATCCGGATGCGCATGCTCGCCTCGACCCCAGCTTCCGTAATGGAAAAGAGGTGTTCGATCGCGATCTGCTCGATATGCGTATCGTTACCGAAGAGATTGTGGTGAAAAACCACAATGCCGTAGGTCGTCGTCTGGCCCAGTTGAAGCTGACTGATCATGGCTGCTTCCTGAACCGCGTGATCCGCAGCCAGATCGAGATGCCCATTGACGACAACGTCGTACTAAATAAAGGCGATGTATTACAAGTCAGTGGCGATGCGCGCCGCGTAAAAACGATTGCCGATCGTATCGGCTTTATTTCAATTCACAGCCAGGTGACCGATCTGCTGGCTTTCTGCGCGTTCTTTATTATTGGCCTGATGATCGGGATGATCACCTTCCAGTTCAGTAACTTCAGCTTCGGTATCGGCAACGCGGCTGGTTTGCTCTTCGCCGGAATTATGCTGGGCTTCCTGCGTGCTAACCATCCAACGTTTGGCTACATCCCTCAAGGTGCGCTGAACATGGTCAAAGAGTTTGGCCTGATGGTCTTTATGGCTGGTGTCGGTTTAAGCGCAGGTAGCGGCATTGGTAATGGCCTCGGCGCAGTGGGTGGCCAGATGCTAATTTCGGGTCTGATTGTCAGCCTGGTTCCAGTGATCATCTGTTTCTTGTTTGGGGCTTACGTATTGCGCATGAACCGGGCCCTGCTGTTCGGGGCAATGATGGGGGCACGTACCTGTGCACCAGCAATGGAAATCATCAGCGATACCGCGCGTAGCAACATTCCCGCTTTAGGCTATGCGGGCACATACGCGATTGCTAACGTTCTGTTGACGCTGGCAGGGACACTCATTGTCATCATCTGGCCTGGCATTGGTTAGAACTGTTTTTTTGCTTTTAATGAAAATTTTTTGCAGGTAAGCAGAACTTTTCTTAAAGGCGTCAGTCATAACTATTGCCACTGCTTTTCTTTGATGTCCCCAATTTGTGGAGCCCATCAACCCCGCCGTTTTGGTTCAAGGTTGATGGGTTTTTTGTTGCCTGAAATTCATACCCCTTCCAATCAATCGCTTACTTCATGTGTGGCGACAGCACTCCCTGAAGGGACTTTACGCCGGTATGGGATCTTTTAACGACGTGATTCTGCATACAAATGGAATGCCATTAATACGTGAAAACAACAACCTGGATTACCTGAACCACCGAAACACACCTTGCAGGTGTCAGAACTAAGGGCAAAAAGAACCGCAGCATTTTGATCAGCAAAGAGCCAGAGGGTTCCTCTTGTGCAGACAATCAAAAATGAGCCAGGGAATAATTGAATCATCTAGTGCGTGATCAATATCACATAATTTTGGTTGGTAAATAATTACTGCTCACAATCCATAGAGACTGAAAATGAACTTCAAAAAATTAATGATGATCGGCTTTACCGTAGCAGTTTTAGCAAGCTGTACTACTGGTGAAAAAATTCACAATGTTCAGGTTGGCATGACAAAACAACAAGTAATTGATTTGCTTGGAACCCCTGATGGTGATGCAGTTAAAGGTAACAGCGAACAAATCCAGTACAGCAACCGGTTAACATCTGGTTGGGGATGGGATAAGGGTGATTACTACGTTACCTTTGAAAACGGGAAAGTCGTCTCTTATGGAAGCGGCGAAATCCGTGGTGCAGGCGCTCCCGTCAAAGGTGTTGTGGTATTTTAATACGCGCACTCTTATGACATTTGTTAGTTAAACTTTAGTGGCGGCAGCGGTTGGCAATGCCCTGTAGTCGCCACCTCTTACCACCAAACTAACTAATTGATTATCTTACAAGTCATTGTTTTTACTAACCCGTTTACATAAATGTTTTTTTGTTGCCTGAAATTTACCTCTCGTCACCTCTTTATCACCCATTCCCCCTCTAATTTGCAGCATGCCGGTTATGGCACATACTTTTAAACTGTGCTGTTTCCATAATAGGGGTTAGCAATGTTACTTACTGACAAAGTCGCAGTGATCTTCGGCGGCAGCGGGGCTATTGGTAGTGCGGTTGCGCAGGCCATGGCACGCGAAGGTGCCCATGTGTACCTGGGCGCGCGCAGTCAGGAAAAGCTTGATTTGGCGGCCAGTCGCCTGCGAATGGCGGGGGGTACTGTCGATACGTTTATCACCGATGTGCTCGACGAGCACGACACCTCAACACAAGTTACCCGCCTGGTACAGCAAATCGGTGGAATTGATGTGGTGGTTAACGCGACCGGCTTTATGCATGAACAAGGCAAGCGCATCGACGCATTATCCCTCTCTGAGTTTATGAGCGGTATCACCCCTTTCCTTTCGGCGCAGTTCAATATCGCAAAAGCCGTAACGCCGCACATGGGCGGCAATCGAGCGGGCGTCATTCTCACCGTTGTCGCGCCCGCGGCCCCGATGGCGATGCCTGGGCATCTCGGCCATATTGTCGGCTGTGCGGGAACAGAGGCTTTTATTAAAGCACTCGCCAGCGAACTGGGACCGGCAAATGTTCGCGTCGTCGGCGTGCGCTCGCATGCGATTGTGGACGCGGTAGCGGCCGGTTCCTATACCGGGGAGATTTTCACCGCTAAAGCGCAATCAATGGGTTTAACCGTCGAACAATGGTTAGGCGGTGCAGCACAAAGCACCATGATCGGACGCCTGCCTACGCTTGCACAAATCGCTGAGGTTGCAGCCTTTCTGGCTTCAGACCATGCCGGAGCAATGACCGCTACGGTGGTAAATATTACCGGGGGCGCAACCGTAAGCTAATTTACGCCATGCGCTGCAGCGAGCCTTTTTTTGCGCTCGGGCGGGAACACAATGCTATACCGCACATAATAACCAACGCGCTGACCAGATGGTATGAATGCAGAGTGACGTGCAAAAATATCACGCTAAATAATCCGCCACTCAGTGGAATCAAGTGTGAATAGATCTCTCCGCGCGTTGCACCAATGGTGCTAATCCCTTTGTTCCATAACAGATATGACAGCCAGGAAGGAAAGATAACAAGATATGCCAGCCCAGTAATAACGCCTGTATTTGCATAGCTATTCCAGCCCGGCATACCATTGTGTATCAACTCCAGAGCCAATACTGGAATAAGCACCATCGCGCCTAGCAGGGCGCTCACGGCGACAAAGGCGTTTCCCTTTACCTCAACCGGTTTAATGCGTAAAAAAGCGCAATAGACCGCCCAGCTCAGCGCTGACCCCATCGTCCAGAAATCGCCCTGGTTCAGGTGTTCAAACACCCGCGTATGCATCACATCACCCTGTGATATCAACCAGATAACGCCAACGGTACTGAGGATCACGCCAGCAATATTACGCGCAAAGATCCGCTCTCTAAAAAAGAACTTATTGATTAACAGGACGAGAGCCGGTGTGGTGGACATATAAATCGCCGCATTGAGCGACGTTGTATATTGCAGACCGATATACAACGTTAAGGGGAAAAGAACCTGACCACATAACGCGAGGAACACGATAGTACCAAAGGATTTTCTCATCGCGGGCCACTGCACAGCGATCTGTCGGAAATAAAGCGCCATCAATAGCAATGCGGTAAATATCCAGCGTGCTGCAGATAAAACGATGGGATTAACATCGGCAACCAATATATGGCCGACCACATAGTTCCCACCCCAAAAACAGGCAGCCAGACTGAGTAATGTATAGGGCATATATGCGCCTTACTGTCAGGTGTACGGTATGACCACAAGGCTACGGCGGTGTCAGAATGAATGCTAATATAACGTTTTCATCCATGTGCATAGATTAAAACTATGAAATTCACGCTAAGGCAACTTGAGTTTTACATCGCACTTGCAGAAACATTACAAATTTCCAAAGCTGCTGCGCGCTGCCATATTTCTCAGTCATCAATGACCATTGCCATGCGGAATCTGGAAGAAGCATTAGACGTGCAGCTATTTGTACGTTACCCCAAAGGCGTGAAGCTCACCGCCGAGGGCGAGCGCTTTCTGGCACATGCCTGCAACATCATCAACAGCAGCCACTCGGCTGTTGACGCTTTGCATGACCGAAGCGAAATTCTCACCGGTACAGTGCGTATAGGCATTGCCGAAACGCTCTCTGCCTATCTTATCCCGGATATACTCAACGATATTGAACGACGTTTCCCACTGCTGGAGATCGTATTTCATGAGGCCACAGCACCAGAACTGGTACAGGCGCTACGGGCACAGAAAGTCGATTTTTGCCTGCTCCTGACCTCAAATATCAGCCACGACACCGATCTGGAAATCGAAACGTTCATTCGTTCACAACGCCGCCTGTGGACGTCTGTTGGACATCCGCTCCAGAGCCAGCCCTCGATCCACCTTACTGATGTCGTAAAGCAGCCGTTTTTACTGCTGGAAACCGATAAATACCCTGACGTGATCATCGATTACTGGCGGCAGCGTGGCTATACGCCCAATATCTGTTTTCGCAGCAACTCTTTTGAGGCAATAAGAAGCCTGGTCGCTAAAGGCAGAGGAATAACCATTTTATCTGATCTGGTTTATCGCCCGTGGTCGCTGGATGGCCTGCGCGTCATGCACAGAACAATTGATGATTTTATTACCTGGATGGACGTCGGGACGGTAAAAACAGCGGCTCAACCGCTGACAACAGAGGCGATGAAAGTCATCGACTTTTTACGTCAGGCGATTTCCCGCCTCGACAAGCCATTCTAATGATTTTACTTCTGCGGCACGCCAGCAATGCGTTCCACCATCATCAGAATATCTTCCCGCGATAGCGGTTTTTTGTCCGTGACAAAATGCAGCGTCATACCTTCAAGAAACGCATCCAGCGCGCGTGCAGTTACCGGCTCGAACCACTGTTCCAGCGTCTGCTGACTGCGTAACATCCAGTTTTGCATAACCGTCTTTAACGCCGGTTTACGACTGGCAAACGCATACAATTGGTACATGAGTTCCATATTGCCAGGCGTCGTGACCTGGGAGCTATAGATCATGTCGGTAATGGCATGGCAGGCCTGTGACGCATTTTCAACACCGGCAAAAAATGCCTGATATTGCACAGACATGGTGTCAGTAAAACGCGCGAAGGCCTCCATTAAAAGCTCATCTATTCCCGAAAAGTAATAGGTCATTGAGCCCAGCGGTACCTCGGCAATCATGGCGATTTTCCGGTGTGTAACCCCATGAATACCATGGATTATAACCGCATCCAGCGTGGCCTGGACTATTTTATCCCGTCGTTGTGGGTCGTTCGCGCGTCGCACTGCATTACCTCTTTTTGCATTTGTGTACAAATGTACACAACCTTGCTAATGTTGTCTTCTTCCCTCTTTTCTTTGGCTCGAATTCATGACTGGCATCTCATCACGCAAAGCCTTAAGACGCCGTATGTGGGCGCTTTTCACGTTCTTCTTTTTACCAGGTTTGTTAATGGCTTCCTGGGCGACGCGTACCCCTGCCATCCGAGATATCCTCTCTATTTCCACCGCCGAAATGGGCGCGGTGTTGTTTGGACTCTCAATTGGCTCGATGAGCGGCATTCTTTGTTCGGCCTGGCTGGTGAAACGATTTGGCACACGAAACGTCATCCGCACCACCATGTCATGCGCGGTTCTGGGCATGGCAATTCTCAGCCTCGCATTATGGTTGCATTCCGCATGGCTGTTTGCGTTTGGTCTGGGCGTGTTTGGCGCCAGTTTTGGCGCGGCTGAAGTTGCAATCAACGTCGAAGGCGCAGCGGTTGAGCGTGAAATGAACAAAACTGTGCTGCCGATGATGCATGGTTTTTACAGCCTGGGAACGCTGGCTGGCGCCGGTGTTGGCATGGTACTTACCGCCGTCAGCGTCCCGGCGACGGCACATATTCTGCTGGCGGCGATGGTGGCTGTTACCCCTATTTTTATCGCGATTAAGGCTATCCCCGACGGCACAGGTAAGAATGCGACTGACGGTTCGCACGCCATTGAAAAAGGATTGCCATTCTATCGCGATATTCAATTGCTGCTGATTGGCGTCGTGGTGCTGGCGATGGCGTTTGCCGAAGGTTCCGCCAACGACTGGCTGCCATTACTGATGGTTGATGGGCATGGATTTAGCCCGACATCCGGATCTCTGATTTATGCCGGCTTTACGCTCGGTATGACCGTCGGGCGCTTCACCGGTGGCTGGTTCATCGACCGCTACAGCCGTGTGGCAGTAGTCCGCGCCAGTGCACTGATGGGCGCGCTCGGCATCAGCCTGATCATTTTTGTCGACAGCTCATGGGTGGCAGGCGTCTCGGTGATCCTTTGGGGACTAGGGGCTTCTCTCGGCTTCCCGCTGACCATTTCGGCCGCCAGCGATACCGGCCCTGATGCGCCAACCCGCGTGAGCGTTGTTGCGACTACTGGCTATCTGGCATTCCTGGTCGGTCCGCCGCTGCTGGGTTATTTGGGTGAACACTATGGCCTGCGCAGCGCCATGCTGGTTGTGCTGGCGCTGGTGCTTGTCGCGGCCATCGTTGCGAAGGCTGTGGCTAAACCGGATGTCAAAAATACAACTGTGATGGAGAACGGCTAATGGGTATCAAGTTAATTGCAGTAGACATGGATGGCACGTTTTTAAGTGACCAAAAGACCTATAACCGCGAGCGGTTTATGGCGCAGTACCGTCAAATGAAAGCGCAGGGGATCCGCTTTGTGGTTGCCAGCGGCAATCAGTATTACCAGCTGATCTCTTTTTTCCCCGAACTGGCCAATGAAATCTCATTTGTGGCAGAAAACGGGGGCTGGGTGGTCAGCGAAGGGGAAGATATTTTTAACGGTGAACTGGCTAAAGACGATTTCCAGACCATCGTGGAGCATCTGCTAACCCGCGCAGACATCGAGATTATCGCCTGCGGTAAAAACAGCGCCTACACTCTGAAACAGTACAGCGATGAGCATAAATCCATCTCTGCCATGTATTATCACCGTCTTGAATTTGTCGATAACTTCGACAACATCAACGATGTATTCTTCAAGTTTGGGCTGAATATCTCTGACGATCGCATTCCCCAGGTGCAGGCAGATCTTCATGAGGCGATTGGCGACATTATGGTACCGGTGCATACCGGTTACGGCAGTATCGATTTAATTATTCCGGGCGTTCATAAAGCCAACGGTTTACGTCTGCTGCAACAACGCTGGAATATCAGCGACGATGAGGTCGTGGTATTTGGTGATGGTGGAAATGATATTGAGATGCTACGCCAGGCTGGATTTAGCTTCGCAATGGCCAACGCTCACGAACCTGTTGTTCAGGCAGCAAAATATCGTGCGGGTTCGAATAACGAAGAAGGCGTGCTGAATGTCATAGATCGTGTACTAAAAAATGAAGCGCCCTTTACTCGTTAACGCATCAGCACAGACGGCAACAAAATGATGGCATGATCTATTCATAATCCGCCTCAAATTAACCCGCTGGATTATTAACTCCAGTGAATATTTCAGGCGAGCGAATTATGAAGAAAAGTGTACTGATGGCAACAGTGTTGCTGGGATTTGCAGGAACAGCATTTGCGCAGAATGTTACTGTTGATGTGCCAAGCGGGTACAAAGTCGTGGTCGTTCCTTCTTCCGTCAACGTTCCGCAGGCGGTCAGTGTCACTACTGCCCCGCAAACGGTTTATGTTGCTCCGGCAGCCACTCCAGCCCCTGTTTACCGCGCACATCCATATGCGCGTCATGTTGCCAGCGTAGGTGAAGGGATGGTCATTGAGCATCAGATTGACGACCATCACTAATGATTGCAAAGCCCGGAAACCGGGCTTTAACCTTCCCGGGAATTCCCTACCCGTTTATCTTTCAGGAAGATAACCATCAGAATCAACCACAGCACACCGCTCGCCAGATTAAACAGACTGAACAAGCCGTTTCCACCCAGCAGATAAGCATGTTTGCTCAGCTCAATACCGACGGTAAAGATCAGCATTTGCAGCATACCCATTGCTGCTGAAACGGTCCCTTTGCTCATTTCACTGGCAAACAGCGTCAGGCGCACCAACCCGGCATTCGCCACGCCAATGCCAAACGCATAAAGACTTAAACCTGCCGTCATCCACAGATACGCATGAGAAGAAACAACCGTGGCCGCGGCGGCAATGATCAATCCCACGGAGATTGGCCAGCCCCCCATGATAATCAGCGAGCGCACCGTGCGGCGTGATGTCAGACGCGCCAGCACCAGGTTACCCGCAATCAGTGCGCCAAAAATCGGTACCTGAAGCAGGCCATATTCGTAGCTGCTGAGATGTTCGCCACTGATAATAATGATCGGGGACTGCGCAATCCACGCCAGCAATGGCAGACTGACAAAGCCCAATGCTAGTGCGCCTGCGACAAAACGCACATTCTTTAGCACCAGCTTATAATCTTTGCCCAACTCTTTGATGGAAAGCTTCTCGCCCAGACGGGTAGCCGTTTCCGGCATCGCGCGCTGCAGGCCAAAAAAGGCGATTGCAGCCAGTGCGGCAAACAGGACAAACATGCCTTCCCACGGAAGGACATGTACCCAGGCGGCTCCAACTAACGGCCCCAAAAGCGGTGCAATCAATGCTACGTTCGCCATTAGCGCAGTGATTTTAATGCACACCGCTTCTTCAAAGGACTCCTGAATGGCGGCGTAACCTACCGCGCCAATAAAGCACAGGCTAATTCCCTGTAAAAAACGCAGGAAAGTAAATTGCTCAATATTTTGTGCAAACAGCGTTGCGAGGCAGGTCACAATGAACCAAACCACCCCGGTTAACATCACCGGACGACGACCAACACGATCCGACAGCGGCCCTAACAACCACTGTAAAAACATGCCGCCTGCCAGATAAGCGGTCATGGACGTTGGAACCCAATCTAAACCGGCCTGATATTGCTCCACCACCGCCAACATTCCGGGTTGGATCATATCGTTACCGATATACGTAGAGAATTCGTAAAGCACCAGACAGAGAGGGAAAAGTAATGCCTGACGCCCCAAACGGGCGCCTGAAGATAAACGGTTCTGCATGCAATCTCTTAACAAATGAAAAAACGCGCAAAGTGTAATAAATGCGCCGTACTGGTGATAGTGAATTATGTGATTTGAAAGCAAAATGCGCACATTTTTACACTCAATTGCACGATAGCTTTTTGTTTTAAGGTTAATTTAAGTTGAGGCCGCTATCATGCTCAATAAGCCTCATTAATTGTCTTAAAAAGCGTCATTTAACAGACAAATAGGACAAGACCGCTTTTTATCGCCTGAAAGCAATTTTATGATCCCCCAATAGGGGCCTTTTTAACGATTACATTGAGTCTGGATGTTATGCTGGAAAATCTAAACAACTCGCTTTTTTACCTGATCAACGCCACGCCGGACTCTGCGCAATGGACGATCTCGCTCGCCATTTTTATTGCCAAAGATCTGATTAGCATCGTACCGCTACTGGCGATCATTCTCTGGCTTTGGGGACCGCAAAACCGCGTGACCATCCAGCGCCAGTTGGTCATAAAAATGGCGATTGCGCTGGCTGTCGGTCTGACCATTTCATGGTTCATGGGGCATTTATTCCCTCACGACCGGCCATTCGTCAATCATATCGGCTACAACTTCCTGCACCATGCTGCAGATGACTCTTTCCCGAGCGACCACGGTACGGTTATCTTTACCTTCGCGTTGGCCTTCCTGTTCTGGCACCGCCTGTGGTCCGGAGCACTGTTGATGGTCGTCGCCGTGGCGATTGCCTGGTCGCGTGTTTACCTCGGCGTACACTGGCCGCTGGATATGCTGGGGGGGTTACTGGCCGGTCTGATCGGTTGCCTGAGCGCCCAGATGATCTGGCAACGATTCGGCAAAACCCTGTACCACGGTTTGCAAACCTGCTATCGCACCTGCTTCGCCCTGCCTATTCGTAAAGGCTGGGTACGTGACTAACCCACGGTAAAGAGAGTAGTATTAAGCGCGAAACTGAGCACGTATTCTACTCTCCAGGGGATCTATGGAAACTCGACGCGACGAGCGTATTGGTCAATTACTGCAGGCGCTAAAACGCAGCGATAAATTACACCTTAAAGAAGCCGCGACACTGCTGGGTGTATCAGAAATGACCATTCGTCGCGATCTGAATAATAACACGGCCCCGGTCGTACTGCTTGGGGGCTATATTGTTCTGGAACCCCGTAGTGCCAGCCACTATTTAATCAGCGATCAAAAATCCCGCCTGGTTGATGAAAAACGCCGGGCAGCGCAGCAGGCTGCCAGCCTTGTCCAGGCGCATCAGACCGTTTTCTTCGACTGCGGAACAACAACGCCGTGGATCATTGAAGCGATCGATAATGAACTACCGTTCACCGCAATATGCTATTCACTGAATACGTTTCTGGTGTTGCAGGAGAAACCACAGTGCCGCGTCATTTTATGTGGCGGCGAATTCCACGCCAGTAATGCTATTTTCAAGCCACTCGATTTTCAGGAAACCTTGAATAACGTCTGCCCGGATATCGCTTTTTATTCTGCAGCCGGCGTGCATATCGATAAAGGCGCAACCTGTTTTAACCTTGAGGAATTGCCGGTTAAACACTGGGCGATGTCGATGGCGCAGTATCATGTTCTGGTGGTTGATCACAGCAAGTTCGGGAAGGTGCGTCCCGCGAGGATGGGCGAATTAAAACGCTTTGATACCATCATTAGCGATAACCGCCCGGATGATGCGTTTGTCGAGTATGCCAAAGCGCAACATATCAAATTGATGTACTGAATTTGTGCCGGATGACGGTGCTATCACCTCGTCATCCGGCATCAGCAATTAAGAGAACCAGCCACCAAACCACTGGTGGAATTTCATCATAACGAAGTCCCACATCCGGCTAAAGAATCCCCCCTCTTCCACCGCTTCCATCACCATCAACGGACGCTGTTCAATAGATTTTCCGTTCAACTGGAAGTCGATTGTCCCCACAACCTGGCCTTTCTTCAGTGGCGCAGTCAGTTGTGGCTCTGTCAGGGTAAAGCTCGCCTTCAGGTTTTTCAGCTGGCCGCGCGGAATGGTTACAGACCCACCTTCCCCGGCGCCCAGATTGACTTCACTCTTATCACCAAACCAGACACGTTGGGTCACAAAGGTGGCATCCGGTTTAATCGGCGTAACGGTTTCAAAGAAGCGGAAACCCCATGTCAGTAGCTTTTCGGATTCATTAAAGCGAATGCGATCGGTTTTTGCCCCCAGCACCACGGAGATCAAACGCATATCGCCCTGTGTCGCGGATGCAACCAGGTTATAACCTGCTCCCGCCGTGGTGCCCGTTTTCATACCATCCACATTCAGGTTGGTACTCCACAGCAGGCGGTTACGGTTTGGCTGGCGAATTTTATTAAAAGTAAACTCTTTCTCTTTATGGATGGCGTACTCTTCCGGCACATCGTGGATTAACGCTTTACCCAACAATGCCATATCACGCGCGGTACTGAACTGCCCTGCGGCATCCAGGCCATGTACCGTCTGGAAAGTCGTGTTCGTCAGTCCCAGTTTTTGCGCATAGCCGTTCATCAAACCAATAAACGATTCCTGGCTTCCGGCAACATAATCAGCGAGCGCAATACAGGCATCATTACCAGACTGAATGATCACGCCTTTGTTCAGATCGGACACCGCAACCTGATCGCCAGGCTTGAGGAACATCACCGAAGAGCCGCGCAGGGCCGGATTCCCGGTAGCCCAGGCATCTTTCCCGACGGTAACCATGTCATTCAGATTAATTTTCCCGGCTTTTAGCGCCTGACCGACCACATAGCTGGTCATAATCTTGGTCAGACTAGCGGGATCCAGTTTCTCATCGGCATTACCTTCCGCCAGCACTTTGCCGCTGGCGTAATCCATTAAGATCCACGCACGTGCGTCAACGCTCGGCGGGGCCGTTGGTTGTTCCGCCGCCTGTACGGTCGGCGCAAAAAGGATTAACAGTGCTGAACCTGCAGCAAGGCTGCGTAGGGAAGAGAAGTATTGCGTCATAAATGCCACCCGAGTATCCATTCCAAAAAACCACGTCATACCACACCGTGTTTACACAAAACCGGCCAAGTTGCCTCAGCCAACCATACAGAAAAGTTCTGATGGATGACGTGTAAAATAAGTGCGGTGAGTAATAACGCACTAACGAGCTTAAAGAAACCGTAAGTTGGTAAAGTTTTTAAAGTTTATGCAATAACGCTGCGCTGCGCTGCTCTCATCACGATTTTTTTGCGCCTTGTTGCGTAAATATTAGGTTTACCCCACCATGTGAGCGAGTCAGATAGAGAATGCAGCCATAACGCTGCTCAATTAATTTGCGGGGTTACTATGATTACACTGTGGGGTCGCAATAATTCGACCAACGTAAAAAAAGTATTGTGGACACTCGAAGAACTGGAACTGCCGTACAGCCAAATTCTGGCTGGCGGACAGCATGGCGTAAATCATGACGCAGATTATCTGGCGATGAACCCTAACGGGCTGGTTCCACTGCTACGCGATGACGAAACAGACGTATTGCTGTGGGAATCCAATACCATTGTCCGCTACCTGGCAGCCCAGTACGGGCAAAAACGACTGTGGGTTGACGCCCCGGCGAAACGCGCCGAGGGCGAAAAATGGATGGACTGGGCTAACCAGACGCTGAGCCCTGCACATCGGGTTATCTTATTTGGTCTGGTCAGAACCCCTGCCGATCAACGCGATCAGGCAGCCATCGAGGCCGGTGCGAAAGTCTGTGATAACCTGTTTGCCATTCTCGACAACGCACTGGCCGACCGGGCATGGTTCTCTGGCGCTGAATTTGGCACTGCGGACATCGCCGTCGCGCCGTTCATCTATAACCTGTTTAATGTCGGCTTGAGCTGGACGCCGCGCCCCCACCTGGAACGTTGGTATCAACAGCTCACCGAGCGCCCGGCATTCCAGAAAGTCGTGATGATCCCGGTCAGCTAATCCTGTCAGGGACTCACTTTCAGTAATTCCCCGTCGGACTCGTCGGTTAATACATACAAATAGCCGTCTGGTCCGACGCGCACATCGCGGATTCGCTGCCCTCTGTCATGCAAAATTCGCCCGTCTTCCGTCACTGTATTGCCCTTCACGCTTAACACAATCACCCCCTGTTCTTTCAGCGCGCCAATAAACAGTTTGTGTCGCCACTGTGGGAACGTATCGTGGTTATAAAAGGCCATCCCACTGACTGCAGGTGATTTTTCCCAGTAAAAGATAGGCTGCTCAGTGCCCGCCACAATTGAGCCTTTTGCTTCGGGGATGTTGAAACCACTGTAGTTAACACCCCATGTCGCGATTGGCCATCCATAGTTTTTACCTTTCTCGGGGATATTGATCTCATCTCCACCACGCGGACCATGCTCGTTGAGCCACAACGCATCGCTCCAGGGATTCATCGCCATCCCCTGCGGATTACGGATGCCATACGACCATATTTCAGCCCGCGCGCCAGTCTGATTCACAAACGGGTTATCCGGTGGAATTTTGCCCTCGTCTGTTAGTCGAACTACTTTGCCCTGTAATTTATCCAGCTCCTGAGCGGTTATGCGCTGGTTATTCTCGCCAAGGCCTATAAACAGATAACCTTTGCCATCAAATACCATACGCCCGCCAAAATGGTTCCCGGTTGATAACTTAGGCATTTGGCGGAATACCGTCTGGAAGCCCTGCAGGTGTTTACGATCGTCACTTAGCCGCCCGTAGCCTACTGCTGTTCCGGCTTTCCCTTCACTGTCAGCTTCCGCAAAGCTAATCCATACCCGCCGGGATTGGGCAAAATCCGGCGCTAACACCACATCGAGCAAGCCGCCCTGGCCATTCGCCCAAACCTTAGGGACGCCAGTCAGTGGATCGGAAAGCCCCTTATCGGGTTGCCAGAGCCGAAGCTGCCCTCCTCTGAGCGTAATCAGCATACTGCGATTATCCGGTAAAAAGGCCAGCGACCACGGGTGGTCGAGTTTGGTTTGCAGGACCTCCACCTTGACGGCAGCGGCATAGGGGGAAAGCAACGCCAATGAGGCAACACAGAGAAAGAGTCGACGCATAGCACCTCCTTAATGGCTCTGCTTAAAGCGTAGCCAGCAAGGGGAATTATCCCGCCACCTTTACATAATCTTAACGAAAAGGGGGAGCGCTCTCCCCCTGGTTCAGATGTGTTCCAGCGTTGAATAAGCTTGCAAACTCTGGATACTCAGCGTCAGCGTTGTCAGGCAGTTTTCCAGTTTCTCTGCGTTAACGGCAATAAAGTTCGGACAATCATGATGTCCACTCATCAGACAAACAGCGGTGGCGGCTAACGCCCCTTCAGCACGACGAAGGGCATTCCACTCTTCCTGATCAAGATGCATACCGTGGAGCTGTGATTGATCGTGCAATTCGCGATTCAGTTCAAAAAAGCTATCACGCAGACGATCGCTCTCGCTGACTGACATATAGCCTTTCGCTTTTCTCAACAGCAGATAAGCGGCAAGATCGATACGGGCGTTTATCAATTTGTTGAGAAGATCGGTTCTCAGTCTGTCAACAACCATACCTTGTTCCTCCTCTTTCCAACCATGGTGCAACTTAATAGTATGGTTGTTTTTTGAACAAATTGATGCTCTATATCAATAAAGCCTAATTGATTAACATAATTTACAATGTTACAACTTTCGGCCTGATGCAGGTGTTGCACTTACGCAAAACATCGCGTTTCTGGCATACCGAACATTTTTTGCTATACCTGAAGTGATTACTGCCATAGCGCTGATTATGAGGGATGTATGTCAAAAGCAAGTGATGCAGAAAAAATACGCACACTATCCAAAATCGATCTGAATTTGCTGACAATTTTCTGTTTGATCTATAGCGTGGGTAGTATTTCCAGAGTCGCTGACATGCTGAACATTTCACCTTCTGCCGTTAGCCAGTCACTGCGAAAACTGCGAGAAATGATGGGAGATAATCTCTTTGTCCGTAGCGGAAACGCGCTGTTGCCGACCGTCTACTCTGATGAACTTTATGACAATACGATCCCAATTATCGACAAACTATCGACGCTGATGCCGCTTTCCTCTCCGGCGGCGAAAAAAAGGCTAACGCTGTATACCGAGTCATTTATTTCCCCGATTGTTATTCCCGATGTCACGGCCAGAATAATCAATACCGATGCGGATATCAGTCTCCTGCACCTCACCGCTGATTTAAACGAGCAGAGCATTGTTGAGTTATTAAACATGCGCCAGGCTGATGTGGTGTTTTCAACATTTTCCGTTGAGTCAGGAAATATCACCTGCCAGAAAATATCTGATATGCGGCTGGTTCTCGTCGCCTCGCAGAATAATACGTTATACGGAAATGCAATTACAGAGGAGCAGTTCAGAAGTGCCAACCTGGTGGGTTACAATACCAAGAATGAAAAAATAATTTACCACCGGAGTATTGTGGATAAAAAATTCAGAACCGGTGAACGTTGTCTGCTGACCTCTTCTTTTACGGCAATACTGACTATTGTGTCCACAACCCAATGCTTAGGGGTGATCCCGGAAAAGGTATTCGAAACACACGCGCATCTGTATGGTCTTAAAAAGATAAACACACCATTTCCGTTACCGCAATTTAGTGTGTTTTCTTCTTCACGCAAAGATGGTACGGCCCATAAAATACTGTCACCCATTCTGACTGATTTACAAACGACCTCCCGGTGATAAATTCCCGGGAGGCCAGATGCCGCCATTAATAACTACACGCGGATTTTAGCGATACGCCAGATATGGTCAGCATATTCCTGTACCGTTCTGTCTGACGAGAAATACCCCATATTAGCAATATTATGCATCGTCTTTGTCGTCCACTCGCGGGGATAACGATATAACTCATCTACCGAATCCTGGCAATCCACATAGCTGCGGTAATCCGCTAATACCTGATAGTAGTCGCCAAAGTTGATTAGCGAATCCAGAACATCTCTGTAGCGTCCGGGCTCTTCTGGGCTGAACACCCCCGTACCCATTTGCGTCAGTACCTGATGTAACTCCGCATCGTTTTCAAAAATACAGCGCGGGTTATAGCCATCGCGACGTAGCGCATCAACCTCACTCGCCGTATTACCAAAGATAAAGATGTTATCTTCCCCAACGTATTCACGCATTTCTATATTCGCACCATCCAGCGTACCGATCGTTAGCGCCCCATTCAGCCCAAACTTCATGTTGCTGGTACCGGATGCTTCCGTCCCGGCCAGGGATATTTGTTCAGAAAGATCGGCTGCCGGAATGATCATTTGCGCCAGGCTAACGTTGTAATCCGGGATAAACACCACCTTCATCTTGCCGCCAATTTGCGGATCGTTATTCACTAATCTCGCCACATCATTAATTAGGCGAATGATCTGTTTCGCCATGTGATAGGACGACGCCGCTTTGCCCGCAAAGATATTCACACGCGGCACCCAGGTAGCATCCGGTGCCGCTTTAATGCGGTTATAGCGAGTGATGACATGGAGCACATTCAGTAACTGCCGCTTATATTCATGAATACGCTTCACCTGCACATCAAACAACGCACCAGAATCCACCACCACCCCATACTGTGTTGCAATATGGTGCGCCAGTCGCTGCTTGTTTACTCGTTTCGCTCGATATACCGCCTCATTCACCGACGGATAATCAATATACTGCTTCAGCTCGCCCAACTGCATTAACCGGGTCCGCCAGCTATCACCGATATTCTCATCCAGCACTTTTGCAAGCGGAGGATTAGCCAGCGCCAGCCAGCGGCAAGCCGTGACACCATTGGTCACATTGGTGAAACGCAGCGGAAAGATGCGTGCAAAGTCAGCAAACAGTGATTCCGTCATCAATTTGGAATGGAGTGCCGACACGCCGTTTACCTTATGACTAACCACGACTGCCAGCCAGGCCATGCGCACCACTCGACCATGGGATTCATCAATGAGCGATACACGTTTCAACAGCTCACTGTCATCACGATATCGCTCCTGCAACGTCTTCAGAAAGCGATCGTTAATTTCGAAAATAATCTGCAAGTGACGCGGCAAAAGTCGACTCAGCATCTCGACCGGCCATGTCTCCAGCGCCTCACTCATCAGCGTGTGATTGGTGTATGAAAAAATCTGACAGGTCACATCAAACGCGTTATCCCAACTGAACTGGTGATGATCAATTAGCAGACGCATCAGTTCCGGAATCGCCAGGACCGGGTGAGTATCATTGAGGTGAATCGCAATTTTATCCGCCAGATTATCGTAAGTCCGGTGTAACTGGTAATGGCGACTCAGGATATCCTGAATCGTTGCCGAGGCCAGAAAATAAGCCTGCCGCAAGCGCAGTTCACGCCCTGCATCGGTGGAATCATCCGGATACAGGACCCGTGAAATCCGATCAAAGTGGTATTTATTTTCTACTTCGGTGGCAAAGTCATCATGTGGATTTAATTTCCCGGCATTGACCTCACTATTCACCTGTACATTCCACAGCCGCAGCGTATTCGTCGTGTCGGTCGCATAGCCGGGAATAATCTGGTCATGTGCAACAGCCAGAATATCCTCGGTTTCAATCCAGCGGGCTTTATTCCCCTCCAGTTGCACGCGTCCGCCAAAACGCACTTTATAATGCGTATTATGACGTTTGAACTCCCATGGGTTCCCGTATTCCAGCCAGTAGTCCAGTGACTCTTTCTGAACACCATCGATGATATTTTGTTTAAACATACCGTAGTTGTAGCGAATTCCGTAACCGCATCCAGGTAAGCCCAGCGTTGCCAGCGAATCAAGGAAACAGGCCGCCAGACGACCCAGGCCGCCATTTCCGAGCCCAGGGTCATTCTCCTCGTCGATCAGATCTTCCAGATCCAGCCCCATCGCCTCCAGCGCGCTCCGGACTTCATCATATAAGCCCAAAGAGAGTAGCGCATTGGAGAGCGTGCGGCCGATGAGAAACTCCATCGACAGATAATAAACCTGGCGGGCATCCTGAGAGAATTGTGCCCGATTAGAGCGGTGCCACCGCTCAACCATTCGATCGCGTACAGCATATAACGTCGCATTCAACCACTCCCGTTTCGTGGCAATGGCGGGATCTTTCCCGATAGTAAATAAAAGCTTATTGGCGATATCATCTCTCAGCTTATCAACATCAGAATCCGGGGCAACCGGAAGCGGTGAAATATACATATGGGCATTACCTTTCATAATATTGTAGGATACGTAACAGACAGGTGAATTATTTAAAATCTGCTTTGCGAACGTCAGCTTTATTTCGAATGACTTCATGACTGGCGAGAAAACTTAATTCCGACATTAATACCCGCCAACTCAGCCCCGTAGCCAGGGAGATATAATATAAACTCACTCCGTTAGCATACAGTGTTTTAGCCATTTCAAGTTTCGACTTCAAAACAATTTCTTTCAAAATAAACCTCATTAATAACGCTCGACGAGATAAAATTTACGATAATCAGTTTCTATAGCCAAGAAGTGGCACTTAAAGCCGGAATTAGACTCGCTAAACACCTTTCACTAACAGAAACACGTGATGGGTGTTCTCTGTGTATTATGCCGATCAGATATAGATGTCGTGTGAAGGCATCTGTATAATCCCCCGATTACGAGCAATGTACAGTATAAGAAAATGGCAAAAATTGGTTTTATATCACTAGGTTGTCCGAAAAACCTCGTCGATTCTGAGCGCATCCTGACCGAACTTCGTACCGAAGGCTATGATGTTGTGCCAAGTTACGACGATGCGGATATGGTCATCGTTAACACCTGCGGCTTTATCGACAGCGCCGTTCAGGAGTCACTGGAAGCCATTGGCGAAGCGCTGAACGAAAACGGCAAAGTGATCGTCACTGGCTGTCTGGGTGCCAAAGTCGATCAGATCCGTGAAGTCCACCCGAAGGTGCTGGAAATTACCGGACCGCACAGCTACGAACAGGTTCTGGAGCACGTGCATCACTACGTGCCGAAGCCGAAGCACAACCCGTTCCAGAGTCTGGTTCCAGAGCAGGGTGTCAAACTGACCCCGCGCCATTATGCCTATTTGAAGATTTCTGAAGGCTGTAATCACCGCTGCACATTCTGCATTATTCCATCCATGCGTGGTGATCTGGTGAGCCGTCCGATTGGCGACGTTCTTAGCGAAGCTAAACGTCTGGTCGATGCAGGCGTGAAAGAGATTCTGGTGATCTCCCAGGATACTTCTGCTTACGGTGTGGATGTGAAGCATCGTACCGGTTTCCATAACGGCGAGCCGGTTAAAACCAGCATGGTTGACCTGTGCGAACAGTTGTCAAAACTGGGTATCTGGACCCGTCTGCACTACGTCTATCCGTATCCGCACGTCGATGATGTGATCCCGCTGATGGCGGAAGGGAAAATCCTGCCGTATCTGGATATCCCACTGCAGCACGCCAGCCCGCGTATTCTGAAACTCATGAAACGCCCTGGTTCTGTGGACCGACAGCTGGCACGGATTAAACAGTGGCGTGAGATCTGCCCTGAACTGACCCTGCGTTCAACGTTTATTGTTGGCTTCCCGGGCGAAACCGAAGAAGACTTCCAGATGCTGCTCGACTTCCTGAAAGAAGCGCGTCTTGACCGCGTCGGCTGCTTTAAATACAGCCCGGTAGAAGGTGCAGGAGCCAACGATCTGCCAGATCAAATCCCGGAAGAGGTAAAAGAAGAACGCTGGAACCGCTTTATGCAACTGCAGCAGCAGATCTCTGCTGAACGTTTGCAGGAGAAAGTCGGCCGCGAGATTCTGGTCATCGTTGATGAAGTTGACGAAGAAGGCGCGATTGGTCGAAGTATGGCTGATGCCCCTGAAATCGACGGTGCGGTATATCTGAATGGCGAAACCAACGTGAAGCCTGGCGACATCCTCCGCGTGAAAGTCGAAAACGCAGATGAATACGATCTGTGGGGCACGCGCGTTTAAATAGCGTAACCCAACGTAGGCCGGATAAGGCATTTATGCCGCATCCGGCAACGCCTGATGGCGACGCTAAAGCGTCTTATCAGGCCTACGGTTCACCCTTTAATTTTCGGATCCAGCGCGTCGCGCAACCCATCCCCCAGCAGGTTAAACGCCAGCACCGTCAGGAATATCGCCACCGCCGGGAAAATCGCCACGTGGGGCGCGATCACCATGTCAGCCCGCGCTTCATTGAGCATGGCCCCCCACTCTGGCGTCGGCGGCTGCGCGCCTAAACCGAGGAAGGACAGACTTGCGGCAGAAATGATTGACGTCCCGATACGCATGGTGAAAAAAACCACGATTGAAGAGACCGTACCCGGCAAAATATGGTTAAAGATAATGGTCGCGTCGCTGGCACCAATGCTGCGTGCTGACTCAATAAATGTTTGTTGCTTAAGCACCAACGTATTGCCACGAACCAGTCGCGCAAAAGCCGGAATGGAAAACACCGCAACCGCAATAATCACATTCGCAATCCCGCTTCCCAGCACCGCCACCACTGCTATTGCCAGCAATATCCCCGGAAAGGCAAACAGTACGTCACAGATACGCATAATCAGCCGATCCCACCAGCCTTCGTAATACCCGGCGAGCAGCCCCAGCACCGTGCCAATCGCCGCGCCAATAAAGACGGCAAAGACCCCGGCCGCCAGCGAAATTTGTGCGCCAACCAGTACGCGGCTAAAAATATCCCTGCCTAACGAATCCACGCCAAACCAGTGCAGCATCGACGGTCCGTCATTCAGCCGGTCGTAATCGAAGTAGTTTTCAGCATCAAATGGGGTCAACCAACGGGCAAAGATGGCCACCAGGATCAGGGCCAGCACAAATAACCCCGCGATCATCGCAACATGTTGACGACGAAAACGACGCCAGAACTCATGCCACGGCGTACGTATTTGATCTGGCTTAACGAGGGGCATCGCATTTAAAATCGCCTGTCGGCGCCAGTTAAAAAATCGCATCCTTACTTGTACCTGATAGCCGGATTAATGGCGGCATAGAGTACATCCACCACTAAGTTGATAAGAATAAATTCCAGGGAGAACAACAACACTTCGGCCTGGATCACCGGATAGTCACGCATTTCAACTGAGTCGACCAACAATCGCCCAAGCCCAGGCCAGTTGAATACCTTCTCAACCACAATCGAGCCACCCAGCAAAAAGCCAAACTGCAGCCCCATCATCGTGACAACCGGGATCATCGCGTTACGCAGACCATGTTTTAGCACCACCCAGGTTTCACTCACTCCCTTCGCCCGCGCGGTGCGCATATAGTCCTCGCTAAGCACATCGACAAACGAGGCGCGGGTAAAACGGGCGAGTACCGCCGCCACCGCCGCCCCTAGCGTGATTGAAGGGAGAATGTAGTGCAACCAGGTATCCGCGCCTACGGTCGGTAGCCAACCCAACTCAACGGAAAAGATCTGCATTAACAGCATGCCAAGCGCAAAGGCCGGGAAAGAGATCCCAGTGACCGCCAACGTCATACTCAACCTGTCAGGCCAGCGGTTGCGCCAAACGGCGGCAATGATCCCCGCCGTCATACCAAACAAAACCGCCCACGCCATGCTGGCGATCGTCAACCACAGCGACGGCATAAAACGGCTGGCAATCTCATCGGCAACCGGACGGCGAGAAACCATCGAGGTACCGAAATCGCCTTGTAATACGTTGGTCATGTAATGCCAGAACTGAACGTGCAGCGGCTGATCCAGGCCCAACTGCCGACGTACCAACTCAATCACCTCTGCATCAGCCTCCGGCCCGGCAATAAGCCGCGCCGGATCGCCGGGTAGCAAGTGAACAAACAAAAACACCAGCACCGCCACAATTAACAGCGTCGGAATCAACCCCAGCAGGCGCTTGAAAACATAGTTGAGCATCAGACTCCCTTCGCCGGCCCCGTCCATGCAGGGCCGAATGAATAGCTTATTTCAAATCCGCGTCATCAAAACTAAACCCGGTGTCGGGCATGATCCAGAATCCGGTCAAATTCGTACTGTGCGCCGAAATCAGTTTCTCCACCACCAGCGGGATCCACGGCGACTCTTTCCAGATAATATCCTGCGCGTCTTTGTACAACTGCGCTTTTTGCGCCGGATCGTTAGTCTGCAATGCCGCCGTTAAATCAGCGTCCACCTGCTTGTTACTGTAGAACGCGGTATTAAACAAGGTTGGCGGCCAGTTTTGTGACGCAAACAGCGGCGACAGCGCCCAGTCCGCTTCGCCCGTAGACGCCGACCAGCCGGTGTAGAACATCCGTACCCCGCTTTCTTTCTGCGCCTTGCCCTCAACTTCTGCGGCCCGCTGCCCGGCATCCATCGCCGTGACCTGAGCCTTCACGCCCACCTGTGCCAGCTGCTGCTGGGTAAATTGCAGCACTTTCTGCGCGGTGCTGTGGTTGTGAGATGACCACAGCGTGGTGGTAAAGCCGTTGGGATAACCCGCTTCTTTCAGTAATTCGCGTGCTTTTGCCGGATCGTAAGGCCACGGCGTGTAGCTTTGCGCATAGGCTATCGATGGCGGAAGAACGCCAGTTGCCGGCGTGGCATAACCCGCAAACGCCACTTTCACCAACGCCTGACGGTTGATGGCATAATTCAACGCCTCGCGCACCTTCGGATTATCGAACGGTTTTTGCGTGACGTTCATGCTGATATAACGCTGCATAATAGACGGGCTGGCGACCAGTTCCAGGTTTTTATTCTTCGCCAGTAACGCGGCCTGCTCGTACGGAATGGGGAAAGCAAACTGCGCTTCCCCGGTTTGCAGCATTGCCGCACGCGTATTGTTGTCCGTTACCGGACGCCAGGTAATCGTATCAAGCTTTGGCAACCCTTGCTGCCAGTAGCCCGCGAACTTCTTAACTTTGACAAAGTCGGTCTGATTCCAGGTTTCAAGCTGGTACGGCCCCGTCCCTACCGGATGGAAACCGATCTCTTTCCCGTATTTCTCCAGCGCGGCCGGAGATATCATCGCCGTAGCCGGATGCGCCAGAATATTGATAAAGGCAGAGAATGGCTGCTTCAGCGTAATCTTCACCGTAGCGGGATCAACAACCTCGGTTTTATCGATATTCTTATACAGGTTATAGCGTTTAAGGTGATTTTCCGGATTGCTGGCGCGATCAAGGTTGGCTTTTACCGCAGCCGCATTGAAGTCAGTCCCATCCTGAAACTTCACGCCCTGTCGCAGTTTAACGGTATACGTCAGGCCATCATCAGAAACGGTATAGCTTTCCGCCAACACATTTTTCAGCTTCATCTCTTTATCAAGGCCGAACAGTCCCTGGTAAAACGACTTGGCTACCGCCTGCGACAACGTGTCGTTGGCATCATAAGGGTCGAGCGTGGTGAAATTGGACCCTACCGCAACCACCACATCTTTGGCAGCCCAGGACGGGGATGCAGCCAGCGCTGAGGCGACCCCCAGAGCAACCAGCCATTTACGAGCAACAATTTTTGCCATGTTATTCTCCTTAAACCCTGCCTGCCTGTCATAAACGCGAAAGCGCATTTTCCGCTGGCGCACGCGCAACATAATGCCCCGGTCCCACTAACTGGAGTGAAACCGGGGGGATCTCTTCACCGCGTTTGCGGATATTACTGGGGATATCATCCGACAACAGCACGCGCTGTGGCCTTTGATACGATGGATCGGCAACCGGGACTGCCGCCATAAGTTTTCGCGTGTAGGGATGCTGTGGATTCTCAAACACCGCCCGTCGGGTACCGATCTCAACAATCTGCCCCAGGTACATCACCGCCACGCGGTGACTAATACGCTCCACCACCGCCATATCGTGGGAAATAAACAGGTACGCAATACCCATTTCCCGCTGTAGGTCGAGCAACAGGTTAATAATTTGCCCGCGAATAGAGACATCCAGTGCCGAGACGGACTCATCGGCAATGATCACTTTTGGATTGAGCGCCAACGCCCGGGCTATACAGATACGTTGCCGCTGACCGCCGGAAAATTCGTGCGGATAGCGCCAGGCGTGCTCAGGTAGCAACCCGACACGCTCCAGCAACCACGCGACCCGTTTTGTCGCCGCATCGCCTTGTAACAAACCGTGCACCCGCAATGGCTCTAAGATGGAATATCCCACCGTCTGGCGCGGGTCGAGCGACGCATAAGGGTCCTGGAAGATAAACTGGATATCCCGACGCAGCGGCTGCAACTTGCTGGCGGCCAGGGTATCAATGCGTTGTCCATTGAAGAAAATCTCCCCACGCTGGGACTCCACCAGACGCAACAATGCCCGCCCGGTCGTTGATTTACCGCAACCCGACTCGCCAACCAGTGAAAGCGTTTCGCCGGGCCAGAGATCAAAACTGACGTTTTCCACCGCATGCACCTCGCGGGTCACGCGATTTAGGATGCCGCTACGCAGGGGAAAACGTGTCACCAGGTTGCGAACCCGCAGAATCGGCTCTCCCTCAACCACCGTGTCCTGCTCGGTTTGAGGTTCAACATGATGAGGATTCTGCAGAGAAATAAGCGGGAAGCGTCGCGGAAGGTCGTGCCCGCGCATCTCCCCAAGTTGCGGCACAGCCGCCAACAGCGCTTGAGTGTAAGGATGCTGAGGAGCATGAAAAATTTGCTCAACGCTGCCCGTTTCGACCGCTTCACCCTGGTACATCACCAGCACACGGTCAGCGATATCTGCCACCACCCCCATATCGTGGGTGATAAAAATGACCCCCATCGACATCTCTTGCTGCAGCACTTTTATCAGTTGCAGGATCTGCGCCTGAATAGTGACGTCCAGCGCCGTTGTCGGCTCATCAGCAATCAACACCGCCGGTCGGCATGATAGCGCCATGGCGATCATCACTCGCTGGCGCATTCCGCCGGAAAGCTGGTGTGGATAGCGCGATAAGATGGCCTTCGATTCGGGAATTCGAACCTGGTCAAGCATGCGCTTGGCTTCCACCATTGCCTCTTCGCGACTGGCCCCCTGGTGTAGACGAATGGACTCAGCGATCTGTTCGCCGACGGTAAACACCGGGTTGAGCGACGTCATCGGCTCCTGAAAAATCATCGCGATGTCAGCGCCGCGCACATGGCGCATCTGGGCTGCGCTTTGCTCGCCGAGTTCAATCACCTGCCGATTGCGCCGCCGTAGCAGCATCGCATCACAGCTTACCTCGCCGCCCGCCTGTTCAATCAGACGCATCAGCGATAAGGCCGTTACCGATTTTCCGGAACCGGATTCGCCAACAATCGCCAGCGTTTCACCACGTTTCAGGCGAAACGACAGATTTCGTACGGCGCTGATACGCTGCTGCTCCTGTTCGAAGGCGATATTCAGGTTGCTGACGGCCAGTACGTCACTAACATCAAGCTCATCACTGTGTGGCAACGCTATCTCCTTTTTCCCGATAAATACCGGTGGTTGGCGTATCGCCAGCGTATCCCCATGCGCGGTACATACCTTCGCTGTTAAACGGCAAAGCCACATTCCCTTCATGATCGATAGCAATTAATCCACCGCTGCCGCCCAGCGCCGGCAACTTTTCCATCACCACGCGCTCGCACGCCTCTGACAGACTCAGGCCGCCATAATCCATCAGCGCCGCAATGTCATAGGCCGCCAGCGCGCGAATGAATACTTCTCCGGTTCCCGTACAGGAAACCGCAACGTTGGCATTGTTGGCATAGCAACCCGCGCCAACCAAAGGACTGTCGCCCACCCGCCCCGGTAATTTGTTGGTCATTCCGCCAGTCGAAGTCGCCGCAGCCAGATTGCCGAAAACATCCAGCGCCACCGCGCCGACGGTGCCCATTTTGTTGTTTTCGTCCAGCGGTGTGCCGCTATGATCAAGTACCGTTTTATCCTCAGCACGCGCCACCAGCAGTTGCGCATAGCGTTCAGGGGTAGAGAAAACATCAGCAGAAACGCGTTCCATGCCCTGTGCAATCGCAAACTTCTCCGCCCCTTCGCCAATCATCATGACGTGAGGACTGTGTTCCATCACCAGACGCGCCGCGAGGATCGGGTTACGTAGATGGCTGACTCCGGCAACAGCACCCGCTTGCAGGGTATTACCATCCATGACGCAGGCATCGAGTTCATGGGTTTCATCACGGGTATACACAGCGCCAATTCCGGCGTTAAACAAGGGGCACTCTTCCAGTAGGCGCACAGCCTCAGTGACAACATCCAGCGCGCTACGGCCCGCTTCCAGCATACGTTGACCGGTTTCAACGATATCTGACAGTGCCTGTATATAACGCAACTCCTGCTCCTGGCTTAGCGCTGCGCGGGTTATTGCCCCTGCGCCGCCGTGAATTGCAATGACTGCTTTGCCCATTTTTTTCATCCATTAAGGTGGCAGGTAACGGGGTTATAAATATCAGAATTTCTGTGAGTTATTGATTCGATTTTTGAATATAGAAAGATGCAGACGTCATGTAAAGGTAAAGGCCCCTTCTACAGAGCCAATCCTATTAACCTACGGATAGCGGTGAAATAAGCGGCAGTTGTTCACGAATACGCCAGGCTTATTCCCGATGCGGTTAGATAAACTATTTCAGTAGCCCGGCAATATGTGTTTTTGCGTACCCGACAAAACGTTCAACCGACGGCATCGATTCGGTCCAATCCACGGTGGTTAACCCCAGATACTCCGAACGCGCAGCCTGCAGCATGGCGGCATGTTCAGCGGGCAATTGCGGTATCAGCCAGGATGCGGCCGTCTCTTTAGCAACAATATTACCGGTCACGACGCTATACCAGATACGCGCCAGCGTCAGGATAATATTGCGCTCATCCCCCTGTAAATCCGCCGGCTCGCGCCACAGTTCAAGAATATGACGAAAAGTCTGTAAGACATCGCGTGCCGGGATAGCATGGAATAACGTCTCTGCACACTCACCAAATACCGAAATGCTGCACTGACGGGCTTGCGTCAGCAGAATAGTCAGATCAGGATCTGGCTGTGCGGGCTCATAAATTCCCTCACCAATATCATCACGCAACCATTCACCAAATTGCATTTCTCTTGATGGTGGAAATCGCCACGGCACCAGTTGCGAATAGACCACGATAGTCACTTCCAGTGCCCGATAGCTATCGGCACTGCCCGGCGGTGCTGATATTTCCAGAAAACCCTGCATCAATTCTTTTCTTTGCTGCATATCCAGCGGTTGCCTGATGGTAACCAGCAAATCGATGTCGCTTTGGGGTTTTAATCCCCCTTCAACAGCAGATCCATACAAATGAATAGCAACCAGATTGCCCTCGATAATCCGTGCAATCAGCACGCTGGCGGCATTCACCTGTCGTCGAATTGAGTCCGGGATCGTATTCGTCATTTAGCCCCCAGGGCAAAAAAGAACGGAAATATTGAGTTTATACCGCATTTTTCCTGCAGCGTGACTCTCGGGTGTAAAACCTTTAGCAGATCGGATTCTAAGCCTGAGGTGGCATACTGTCCGCGTCCATTTTCTGACATAATAACCGGATTCGATTTTGCCCCGCAGGAGTCTTCACATGGAATTTACCGCCGGACTGATGCCGCTTGAAACGGCTCTCTCTCAGATGCTTTCGCGTATTACCCCGCTCACCGCCGTCGAAACGCTGCCACTGGTTCAATGCTTTGGCCGTATTCTGGCGACCGATATCGTCTCTCCCATTGATGTCCCTGGATTCGATAACTCGGCAATGGATGGTTATGCGGTGCGTTTGGCCGATCTGCAATCCGGCCAGCCGCTCTCCGTTGCAGGTAAAGCCTTTGCCGGTCAGCCTTTCCATGGTGAATGGCCTGCGGGAACCTGCATTAGAATTATGACCGGCGCCCCGGTACCTGCCGGTTGTGAAGCCGTCGTCATGCAGGAGCAGACAGAACAAACTGACGACGGTATTCGTTTTACCGCCGACGTCCGCAGAGGACAAAATATTCGTTTGCGCGGTGAAGATATCGCCAACGGCGCGGTGGTATTTCCGGCGGGAACACGCCTGACAACCGCAGAACTTCCGGTACTGGCCTCGTTGGGTATTGCGCAGGCACAGGTTGTGCGTAAAGTCCGCGTGGCGTTGTTCTCCACCGGTGATGAACTGCAACTGCCTGGTCAGCCGCTGGGCGACGGGCAGATTTATGATACCAATCGCCTGACCGTGCATCTGATGCTGCAACAGTTGGGCTGTGAAGTAATCAACTTAGGGATTATCCGCGACGATCCTAACGCGCTACGCGCCGCATTTATCGAAGCCGACAGCCAGGCCGATGTTGTCATCAGCTCCGGTGGCGTGTCGGTGGGTGAAGCAGACTACACCAAAACCATTCTGGAAGAGCTGGGAGAGATTGCCTTCTGGAAATTGGCCATCAAACCGGGTAAACCGTTCGCTTTCGGCAAATTAAGCAACAGCTGGTTTTGCGGCCTGCCAGGAAACCCGGTCTCCGCGGCCCTCACGTTCTATCAACTGGTACAACCGTTGCTGGCGAAACTCAGCGGTAACACCGCTTGCGGACTGCCACCACGCCAGCGTGTGCGCACCGCATCACGCCTGAAGAAAACGCCTGGCCGTCTGGATTTTCAGCGCGGAGTATTACAGCGTACCGCAGAAGGCGAACTGGAAGTCACCACCACCGGACATCAGGGATCGCATATTTTTAGCTCCTTTAGCCTCGGCAACTGCTTTATCGTGCTGGAGCGCGATCGCGGCAACGTCGAAGCAGGAGAATGGGTTGAGGTCGAGCCGTTTAACGCCCTGTTTGGAGGCCTGTAATGGCGGAACTCAGCGACCAGGAGATGATGCGCTATAACCGGCAAATCATTTTGCGCGGCTTCGATTTTGAAGGCCAGGAAGCGCTCAAGGAAGCGCGGGTACTGGTCGTGGGTCTGGGTGGGCTTGGTTGTGCTGCCACCCAGTATCTGGCGGGCGCTGGCGTCGGGCAGTTAACCCTGCTCGACTTTGACACCGTGTCCGTTTCAAACCTGCAACGCCAGACGCTGCATAGTGACGCAACCATTGGCCAACCCAAAGTAGAGTCGGCACGCGACGCACTGGCGCGGATTAATCCCTATATCGCTATTACGCCGGTGAATGCCCTTCTCGACGATACCGCAATTCATGCGCTGATCGCCGAACATGATTTGGTGCTGGACTGCACCGATAATGTCAGTATCCGCAATCAGCTCAATGCCGGCTGCTTCGCCGCAAAGATTCCACTGGTATCCGGCGCGGCAATCCGCATGGAAGGACAAATTACGGTCTTCACATACCAGGAGGGTGAGCCCTGCTATCGCTGCCTGAGTCGCCTGTTCGGTGAAAATGCCCTGACCTGTGTAGAAGCCGGTGTAATGGCTCCGCTCATCGGTGTGATAGGTTCACTTCAGGCGATGGAAGCCATTAAGCTGCTGGCAAACTACGGTAAACCGGCATCCGGTAAAATCGTGATGTATGACGCCATGACCTGCCAGTTTCGCGAAATGAAGCTGATGCGTAACCCAGGGTGTGAGGTTTGTAGTCGGTAAAAAAGTCGGGTGGCGGCTTCGCCTTACCCGACCTACAACGGCCCGAACGCAGGCCGGGTAAGCGTTAGCGCCACCCGGCAACAGCATCAGAGAGACGTCCGCCCAAACGCGCTCTGCCAGTCGTGTTCAAACTTCGCCACGGCAGCATCAACAGCCGGGGAGCTAATCAACTGCTGTGCAACATCCAGCGGCAGCGTAATGGCTTCGCAGCCCGCCAGCAGGCAGTCCAGCGCCTGGCGTGGGGTTTTAAAACTGGCGGCCAACACTTTGGCGTGCGGCGCATGCATTTTCAGTAAGCGCTGCAGAGAGTTCACTGTCTGAATGCCATCTCCCCCCTGCGCATCCACGCGGTTTACGTATGGCGCAACATATTCCGCTCCCGCCAGCGCAGCTAACAGCCCCTGAGCAGCACCGTATACCGCCGTCCCCAATGTCGGGATACCCTCTTCCTTCAGCAACTTAATCGCCGCCAGACCTTCTGCCGTCACCGGCACTTTGACCACGATATCCGCGATGATTGCCCGCAGTTTACGCGCATCGCTGACCATACCTTCCGCTGTCGTCGCCATTACCTGAGCAAACAGACGTCCTTGCCCTCCCATCGCTTCCTGCAATTGCGGCAGGAGCACGTCCAGCGTCTGCTTACCTGCCGCCACAATGCTCGGATTGGTTGTCACCCCCGCTAGCGGAAAAACACGCGCCAGGGCCTTTACCGCGGCCACATCAGACGTATCCAAATAGAGTTCCATAACCTTTCCTCAAACGAATAATTAGCATGAATAAAAGGTAGCACGGCGAAACCTCACGGTTAGTTGACGCACGTCAATATAACTTTCATTCGAAAGTAATTTAATCTTTATACGAAAGAAAAGAGGCCGCTTATGATTTTTAATATTCAGCGCTATTCCACTCACGATGGCCCCGGTATTCGTACCGTGGTGTTTCTTAAAGGATGCTCCCTGGGCTGCCGCTGGTGCCAGAATCCGGAAAGCCGCGCCCGCACGCAGGATCTGCTCTATGACGCGCGTTTGTGCCTCGAGGGTTGCGATCTGTGTGCGCAGGCTGCACCGGAAGTGGTTGAACGTGCGCTGAATGGCCTGCTTATTCACCGTGAAAAACTGACCGATGACGCTCTCACTGCGCTGACCGACTGCTGTCCGACTCAGGCGCTGACCGTCTGCGGAGAGATAAAAAGCGTGGAAGACATTATGACAACCGTCCTGCGTGATAAACCGTTTTACGATCGCAGCGGCGGTGGAATCACCCTGTCCGGCGGCGAACCGTTTATGCAGCCGGAGCTGGCAGCCGAATTATTCAAAGCCAGCCACGATGCAGGTATTCATACGGCGGTCGAAACCTGTCTGCATGTCCCATGGAAATATATTGCGCCTTCATTACCCCATATCGATCTGTTTCTTGCTGATTTAAAACATGTGGCTGACGCCCCGTTTAAACAGTGGACCGATGGGCGTGCCGCACGCGTGCTGGAAAATCTGAAAAAACTGGCCGCCGCGGGTAAAAAAATGATTATCCGCGTACCGCTGATTCAGGGATTCAATGCCAACGCTGAAGATATTCAGGCCATTACCGATTTTGCTGCCGACGAACTGCACGTCGATGAGATCCATTTTTTGCCCTATCACACGTTGGGCATCAACAAATACCTCTTACTCAATCAACCCTACAACGCCCCGGAAAAACCGCTTGATGCGCCTGCACTGCTCGAATTTGCCCAGCAGTACGCCAGCCTTAAAGGTTTAACCGCGACCCTACGAGGATAACTGCCATGACGACTCTGAAACTGGACACACTCAGCGACCGCATCAACGCGCATAAAACAGCACTGATCCACATCGTGAAGCCACCGGTTTGTACCGAGCGCGCCCAGCACTATACCGAGATGTACCAGCAGCACCTGGATAAACCCATCCCGGTACGTCGTGCGCTGGCACTGGCTCATCACCTGGCGGAGCGCACTATCTGGATCAAACATGACGAGTTGATCATCGGCAACCAGGCAAGCGAAGTGCGCGCCGCCCCCGTCTTCCCGGAATATACCGTGTCGTGGATCGAAAAAGAGATCGACGACCTCGCCGACAGACCGGGCGCAGGCTTCGCGGTAAGCGAGGAGAATAAACGCGTATTACACGAAGTGTGTCCGTGGTGGCGGGGTCAGACCGTTCAGGATCGCTGCTACGGGATGTTTACCGACGAGCAAAAAGGGCTGCTGGAAACCGGCATTATCAAAGCCGAGGGCAATATGACCTCCGGGGATGCGCACCTGGCGGTGAACTTCCCGCTGCTACTGGAAAAAGGGATTGATGGCCTGCGCCACAAAGTTGATGAGCGCCGTTCCCGCATCAATCTGACCCGCCTTGAAGATCTCCATGGCGAACAGTTCCTGAAAGCAATTGATATTGTGCTGGAGGCCGTCAGCCTGCACATTACCCGCTTTGCCAACCTGGCACGTAAGATGGCTTCAACAGAAGCCCGTACCCACCGTCGCAATGAGCTGCTGGCAATAGCGGAAAACTGCGAGGTGATCGCCCACGAACCGCCAAAAACCTTCTGGCAGGCGCTGCAACTGTGCTACTTCATTCAGTTGATCCTGCAGATTGAGTCCAATGGTCACTCAGTATCGTTTGGCCGAATGGACCAATATCTCTATCCGTACTACCGTCGCGACGTTGAGCTGAACCAGAGCCTAGACCGCGAGCACGCCATTGAGCTGCTGCACAGCTGCTGGTTGAAGCTGCTGGAAGTGAACAAAATCCGCTCCGGCTCCCACTCGAAAGCCTCGGCGGGCAGCCCGCTGTATCAGAACGTCACCATTGGTGGTCAGAATCTGATCAAGGGTCAGGCGGTGGATGCCGTCAATCCACTTTCCTACGCCATTCTGGAGTCCTGCGGCCGCCTGCGTTCTACGCAGCCAAACCTGAGCGTGCGTTATCACGCAGGGATGAGTAATGACTTCCTGGACGCCTGCGTGCAGGTGATCCGCTGCGGCTTTGGCATGCCGGCATTCAATAACGATGAAATCGTTATCCCGGAATTTATCAAACTCGGCATTGAACCCGAGGACGCCTATGACTATGCGGCCATCGGTTGCATCGAAACCGCCGTGGGAGGCAAATGGGGCTACCGCTGCACGGGCATGAGCTTTATTAACTTTGCCCGCGTTATGCTGGCGGCGCTGGAAGGAGGTCGTGATGCCACCAGCGGCAAGGTGTTCCTGCCACAGGAAAAAGCGCTCTCAGCCGGTAATTTCAACAATTTCGACGAAGTGATGGATGCCTGGGATACGCAGATCCGCTACTACACGCGTAAATCTATTGAGATTGAATATGTCGTCGACACCATGCTGGAAGAGAACGTGCATGACATTCTGTGTTCCGCACTGGTAGACGATTGTATTGAGCGCGCAAAAAGCATTAAGCAAGGTGGCGCAAAATATGACTGGGTATCCGGATTACAGGTCGGGATCGCCAACCTCGGCAACAGTCTGGCTGCGGTGAAGAAACTGGTCTTTGAACAAGGAACAATCGGTCAGCAGCAACTGGCGGCCGCACTGGCCGACGATTTTGACGGTCTGACCCACGAGCAGTTGCGCCAGCGTTTAATCAACGGTGCACCAAAGTACGGTAACGACGACGACACTGTTGATACGCTGCTGGCTCGCGCTTATCAGACTTACATCGACGAACTTAAGCAGTATCATAATCCGCGCTACGGCCGCGGCCCGGTTGGCGGTAACTACTATGCCGGGACCTCTTCCATCTCCGCAAACGTACCCTTTGGCGCGGCAACCATGGCAACGCCGGATGGACGTAAAGCACATACGCCGCTGGCTGAAGGTGCAAGCCCGGCTTCCGGTACTGACCACCTCGGCCCAACGGCGGTCATTGGTTCGGTGGGTAAACTGCCGACCGGTTCGATTCTCGGCGGCGTGTTGTTAAACCAGAAGCTAAACCCAGCCACGCTGGAGAATGAATCCGATAAGCAAAAGCTGATTTTCCTGCTGCGGACTTTCTTTGAAGAGCACAAAGGCTGGCATATTCAGTACAACATCGTGTCTCGTGAAACGTTGCTGGACGCGAAAAAACACCCGGATCAGTACCGTGACCTGGTCGTTCGTGTCGCAGGCTATTCCGCTTTCTTCACTGCGCTGTCTCCGGATGCGCAGGACGATATCATCGCGCGAACTGAACATATGCTGTAAACAATATTGCTGGCCGGATGAGACTCCACACTGCCATCCGGCACACTACCCTCCCCATTGCCGGATGCGCTGGCGCTTATCCGGCCTACAACGACAGCACAATCCCCCGTCTTTCACGCACCTGTGGCGTGAAAGACAACGGGAAAACTTTCATTCGAAATTAAATTTGTGCTTCAGGTCACATTGTTATTAGAATATTTCTGGTCGCAGTTATGAGCCAGGAGCCAGTATGACCATCAACGTTATCGTCACCGACATGGACGGAACGTTTCTCGACGACGCCAAAAAGTACGATCGCGTACGATTTATGGCGCAGTATCAGGAACTGAAAAAACGCAACATTGAATTTGTCGTGGCCAGCGGCAACCAGTATTACCAGCTCATCTCTTTTTTCCCGGAACTCAAAGATGAGATCTCTTTTGTCGCCGAGAACGGTGCATTGGTGTTTGAGCATGGTAAACAGCTGTTTCACGGCGAACTGACTCGCCATGAATCGCAAGTTGTGATTGGTGAACTGCTAAAAGATAAGCAGCTCAATTTTGTGGCTTGTGGTCTGCAAAGCGCTTACGTTAGCGAAAATGCGCCGGAGTCCTTTGTGGCGTTGATGTCAAAACACTATCACCGACTGAAGCCAGTTAAAGATTATCAGGACATCGATGATGTGCTGTTCAAATTCTCGCTGAATCTGCCTGACCAGCAAATCCCGCTGGTTATCGATCACCTGCATACTGCTCTCGACGGTATTATGAAACCCGTCACCAGCGGCTTCGGGTTTATCGATCTGATTATTCCAGGTTTACATAAAGCCAATGGTATCAGCCGTCTGCTAAAACGCTGGAACCTGTCACCACAAAACGTCGTCGCCATCGGCGACAGTGGCAACGATGCGGAAATGTTGAAAATGGCGCACTACTCTTTCGCCATGGCTAATGCAGCCGAGAACATCAAATTTATTGCCCGCTATCAGACCGACGATAATAACCATCAAGGTGCACTGAACGTGATTCAGGCCGTGCTGGATAACACCTCCCCTTTCAACGTCTGATCCTGCCAACCGGAGTACCTGCTCCGGTTCTCACCGTTTTTGCATTTCGTGCACGCCATCAAGTTTTTAAACTTGCATTAACTTATTTTTAACTTATATTGCATTTGTAAGT
>NZ_JANEWM010000069.1:0-21987 GCF_028069825.1 Citrobacter sp. Igbk 14 | reverse complement strand
AGTGAGAGGCATCAGGCCAGCAGTCATACGATAAATTTTATTTTAATAATATCAGCTGGTTGTTTTAATTTTAATTATTTCCACACGTAATTATAAAAGCCGAAGATCTATAAATAAAACGATTTGGCTAAATAAAAGTAATGCTATTTGCGTTAAGGAAAGATTTTCCATGTACACACAGACAATTTATGAATTAAGTCAGGAAGCTGAACGCTTACTGATGCTCTCTCTTGAACATCTCAGGCAATTGCAAAAATTGCCAATGACCTCGGCGAATGATGTCATGTTGAAAAAAGGAGAGCATAGCGGACAGGTTGTTCAGCCCCTGCATTTCAGCGCTCGTGGCATGGATGTCCAGCAGGCAACGCTCAACAATGAACTGCGAAAGATTACCCGTCTGGAAATGGTTCTGGCTATTGTCGGTACGATGAAGGCGGGAAAGTCGACGACGATTAACGCGATTGTCGGAACCGAGGTTTTACCTAATCGTAATCGCCCTATGACGGCGTTACCGACCCTTATCCGCCATACACCGGGACAGAAAGAGCCGGTGCTGCATTTTTCGCATGTCGCGCCAATTGACGCCTTAATGAAAGTATTACAGCAGCGCGTGCGGGAATGCGACCGCCAGCGTCTGGCTCAGACGCTGGAAATAGATAAGGATATGAATGCTCTGCTTCAACATATTGAAAATGGCGTGGCATTTGAACGGTATTATCTTGGCGCACAACCCATTTTCCATTTTCTCAAGAGCCTGAACGATCTGGTGCGTTTGTCTAAAGCGCTGGAGGTGGAGTTTCCGTTTGCCGCCTATGCTGCAATTGAGCATATTCCGGTTATTGAAGTTGAGTTCGTGCATCTGGCCGGGCTGGCAAGTTATCCGGGACAATTGACGCTGCTGGATACTCCCGGGCCGAATGAGGCCGGGCAACCACACTTACAACAGATGCTCAATGAACAGCTGGCCCGGGCATCAGCGGTACTGGCGGTGATGGATTATACCCAACTGAAGTCGATTTCGGATGAGGAAGTCCGTCAGGCCATTATGGCGGTCGGGAAATCAGTGCCGCTGTACGCGCTGGTTAACAAATTCGATCAGAAAGACCGCAACAGCGATGATGAAGAGCAGGTGCGGGCGCTAATTTCCGGCACGTTGATGAAAGGCGGTATTACGCCTGAACGTATTTATCCGGTCTCCTCAATGTGGGGATATCTGGCCAACAGGGCACGTCATGAACTCGTGAACAATGGGCGTTTGCCGGATCATCAGGAGCAGCGCTGGGTCCAGGACTTTGCCGAAGCGGCACTCGGCAGGCGCTGGCGTACCACCGATCTTGATGATAAAGAACATATTCGCCATGCCGCCGATCTGCTTTGGGAAGACTCACTGTTTGAACAACCGATTCAGAAAGTGATCCATGCAGCCTATGCTAATGCTTCACTGTACGCGCTCCGCTCGGCATCACACAAGCTATTGAACTATTCGCAAAGCGCACACGAATATCTGGAATTTCGCGCTCACGGCTTAACCGTAGCCTATGAGCAGTTGCGGATGAACATCGCGCATATTGAAGATGACATGCAACAGTTGCAGATAAGTCAGGCGCGGGTGGGTGATGAGGTCAGTCACGAGGTTGAACTGGCACTAGAGGCTGCTGCTGGCTATCTCAATCAGCAGCAGACCGAGATTCTGTGCGGTATTAATACGTTCTTTGTTAAAGAAAACGTGCTGATGATGTCACAACATGGCATGGGCGCTGCCATTGCGACGGCGGAAATGGCCGGTGATATGCTGGTATTGCATGACGAGGGGCAAGCGAAAATTGTGTTAGATAAAATTCGCTCCTCCTGTGAGGTTGTTCTGCTGGCGGCGCAGGAGAGTATCAGTCGGGACCTGGCGCTGCGTTTTGAGGAGCTCGAATCGACGTTATCCCGGGCGCTGAATGATGCTATGCGGCCTATTGAACAACGGGTGAAAGAGGATCTGAACCATGCCGGATTTCGGGCGCGGATCCGTTTTCCAGCCTTTCATGCGTCGATGTTTAATTTCAATACACGTCAGTTGTTTAACGAGGCTATTGAACAGGATATCCCGGCGGATAATGCCCCGTCTACCGGCGGTGTTGTACGTGACACGTTCTCACGTTGGTTGAATCAACCAAACTGGGGATGGAATGATTACGTCGAAACAAAAACGCGTTATCTCATTGATATGGGCGCGTTGCACAAGAACCTTGTCCATTATGTCACTCAGTTTTGCCAACAAATTCGTAAAGCTTTAGTTGCTCAGGTCGATATTTCCGTTACGGCAGGCATGGCCACGTTTTTTGCTGATTTTTCACTGTGTCTGACACAATTGCAGGCGAGCCTGCGCGAGAGTCTGACTCTGCGCCAGCAAAATGAATCGGCGGTGAACGCAATGAATGAACAATTGCAGCATCGTATTACGACGGCGGCATGGATTTATGAAGATTCCCGCTTGCTGCGTGACGATATCCACACCCTTTTTGCAACCGAGCATACATGACTAACGTGTTACTGGAAGGCCCTGGGCGGACGCTGGAGTGCGTCTACCCGAAGTTTATGGTCGATCTGGTTCAGGGAGATGAAACCAAACGTTCCGGCGGTTTTCTGCAGCAGCAGCAGCGGTTGCGTGCGCGCCTGACGCAGGAAGTGTTATCCCAGACGCAGCTGCGGGCGTGGGTGATGGCAGGGGTATCCAGCGAACACCTGGTGATGCGCCTTAAGCTGGTGGAAAAGCTGGCTGGCACTATCGATCCTGGCCACCTGGCGCTGGTACGTATTGCCGAGCGACTGGTGCTCTTACAACAAACTGAACAGCCACGCGGACAATCAACTCCCGGCGTGATGCAGCAATTAATTTCACTGGCTGACGGGTTTGCCCAACGTAGTGCATATAAAGAGAAAGCGCTGACGCAACGTGGGCTGACCGTGCAGGCAGGCGAACACAGTGAACAGATTTTTACTCGCTGGCGGGCTGGGGCGTATGACGGCTGGTCATTACCCGGACGCTGCTTTGTTGCGCTAGAGGAGCTGCGCTGGGGTGCCTTTGGTGATGCCTGTCGGCTTGCGAATGCCGATGTTGTGTCGATGCTAAAAGACAATTTACGCACGATGGCTGCCCAGACACTGGCACACAGCGTGAATGCGGCACCTACTACGCGCCATTATTACCATCAATGGCTGAGTTCACCTGCTGTTGGGGGTTCGAGCGAACATAACGATCTGCTGAGTTGGCTGGGTGACTGGTGTGATGCACAGCGCCATCCGGTGAGCTGGTCGGTGACGCAGCGTTGGCAGAATGTGGCGTTGGGGATGCCGAGACTGTGTTCGGCAAAGCGACTGGTTGATGCGATGGTTGAGGAGATTTTTGCACCGTCCCTCTCTGAATCACTGAGCAGGGACGGCGAATGATGTGTAGCCCGACTTAGTGGTGCAGAGAGTCTGCCGGGGTGGCTGCCGTATTGTTGGCAACACGTTCCTTGTTAAAACGTTTGGCGTACAGTGCCGTGATAATTGGCACCAGAATCGCAGTCACTATCACGCTGGCAGCGACCAGAGCCGTTGCCGAAGCGGCAACCGGTTCAAATGCCGGGTTAATCTGGGCGATGATGACTGGGTTCGCCACTGCAGCGCCAGCTGCAGAAGAGGCGGCGACACCCGCCGTACCGTTCCCGCCGCCAATAACGCGGTCAGCAATAATCAGTGGGATACCGGTGATAACGATGACGGCCACACCCAGCAGGATACCCAGCAGACCGGTATCAACGATGACGCTCAGGTTAATGGTGTTACCCAGTGCGAAGCCGAAGAATGGAATCAGTACCGGTGTCGCTTTGCTAAAGAAGGCTCGCAGGTCGTGATCCAGGTTGCCCAGTGTAAAGCCAATCAGGAACGGCAGGACCGCGCCGATGAAATGGTGTGGCTCAAAGGAGGCCAGGCCGGCAGAACCCAGAATGACCATGGTCATTAACGGACCGGACTCCAGAGACATCAAAACAAATGCGCCAGACTCTTCTTTCGTACCATACTGGTTCATCAGGCTGGCGTACAAACCCCCGTTGGTCATGTCCATTGCTGAGACAATTGCCAGTACGGAAAGACCTGCAAAGAACCCGGTTTGAATACCGGTATCAGGAATAAATGAAGCGGCAATCATTGCCACTGCCCAGGCTACGGCTATTTTGGTTAATACCAATGTACCTGACTTGCGTAATACCGTACCGGTTGCTCGCAAATCAATTGATGCACCGATACAAAAAAACCACACTGCCAGAATCGGAACTGTCCCGCTGATCATACCTTTGGTAAATGAACCGAAATACGCGCCCGTATCCGGAGCTAACGTATTTAACACTGCGCCTAATAACAGAGGAATCAACATCATTCCGCCGGGGATGCGTTCAATCGTGGCTTTAATTTTCATAAACGTCCTCATGTCTTGTCGCAGGTTATAAACGCGCAAGAAAGTAAAAATTATTTAAATTCAAAAGGTTACTTGTGAGTTTTAACAGAGAAAACGGCTATCTCTTTGTTTTATAAAATCTAACGCGGCATACGTTGAGCGTGCTACTGCTCCCAGGGATATTGCGTCTGGAATTAGTTTGCATTCACAGGAACATTGATTCAATCAAAATAAAACGATGTTTTAGTTATCTTCATCACATATTCTGAGCAAAGATCATTACAGGTTCCGATTATTAAAAAACCTGTGATCTTTTTGTGAAGGGATTAGGTGAATTTTTTGCTAGCAGAATAATAGTGACTTCTGTGATTGTTGATGAAACCAAGCGATTTATTCTTGTAATTAATTGCCTATAAATCGCAAGCATTTCATGTAAAAAAGCTGACTGAGAATGACCTTATTTACGCAGGTTGACGAAATGAAAAACTATGTGTGAAGTTGATCACACATTTAAACACTGTTAGGGTAAAGAGGTCATTAACCGCCCAATCAGGCGTCAACAGGTTCGGTTGTACTGCTCATTATCAGTCAGTGTAAGTAAACCTGCTACGCTTGTTACAGGGATTGCGCCTGTGCAATCCCCGCTCGGCGATGACCTTAGCGCATACGGCGTTGGGAGACTCGATCTGTAGCGCGACAGGGCTAAGTCTATGAGGACTGGTATGCTAAAAAGGAAAAAAATAAAGCCAATTACGCTTCGCGACGTCACCATTATTGATGACGGAAAACTGCGAAAAGCCATTACCGCCGCGTCACTCGGTAATGCAATGGAGTGGTTTGATTTTGGTGTTTATGGGTTTGTTGCTTACGCATTAGGTAAAGTGTTCTTCCCGGGGGCTGACCCCAGCGTGCAGATGGTTGCTGCACTCGCTACTTTCTCCGTTCCCTTTCTGATTCGACCGCTTGGCGGATTGTTCTTCGGTATGCTCGGCGATAAATACGGTCGCCAAAAGATCCTGGCTATCACGATTGTGATTATGTCGATCAGTACCTTCTGTATTGGGTTGATCCCTTCGTATGCGTCTATTGGTATCTGGGCACCGATCCTGCTGTTGCTGTGTAAGATGGCACAGGGCTTTTCGGTCGGTGGGGAGTATACCGGCGCGTCGATTTTTGTCGCAGAGTATTCCCCGGATCGTAAGCGTGGATTTATGGGCAGTTGGCTGGACTTCGGCTCTATTGCCGGGTTTGTGCTGGGTGCCGGTGTAGTCGTCTTGATCTCGACCGTCGTCGGTGAAGACAACTTCCTTGAATGGGGTTGGCGTATTCCGTTCTTCCTGGCACTACCGTTAGGGCTGATTGGTCTGTATCTGCGTCATGCTCTGGAAGAAACACCTGCATTTCAACAGCATGTCGACAAGCTGGAGCAGGGTGATCGTCAGGGTCTGCAGGAAGGACCGAAGATTTCGTTTAAAGAAATTGCGACTAAACACTGGCGCAGCCTGCTGGCGTGCATCGGTCTGGTTATTGCGACCAACGTCACCTACTACATGCTGCTCACCTATATGCCGAGCTACCTGTCGCATAACCTGCACTACTCTGAAGATCACGGTGTGCTGATTATTATCGCCATTATGATTGGTATGCTGTTTGTGCAGCCGGTGATGGGCCTGCTGAGTGACCGTTTCGGGCGTCGTCCATTTGTGATCATGGGCAGTATTGCACTGTTTGTGCTGGCAATCCCGGCATTTATTCTGATTAACAGCAATGTCATTGGCCTGATTTTCGCCGGGTTGCTGATGCTGGCGGTGATCCTCAACTGCTTCACCGGGGTAATGGCATCAACGTTACCCGCGATGTTCCCGACACATATTCGTTACAGTGCGCTGGCCGCCGCGTTTAACATCTCGGTACTGGTTGCAGGTCTGACGCCGACGCTGGCCGCCTGGCTGGTGGAAAGTTCGCAGAATCTGATGATGCCTGCTTACTATCTGATGGTGATTGCGGTGATTGGTTTAATTACCGGTGTGACCATGAAAGAGACCGCCAATCAGCCGCTGAAAGGGGCGACACCTGCCGCTTCGGATATTCAGGAAGCGAAAGAAATTCTCGGTGAGCACTACGATAACATTGAGCAGAAAATCGAAGACATCGATCAGGAAATTGCTGAGCTACAGGTTAAGCGTTCGCGCCTGGTCCAGCAGCATCCGCGTATTGATGAGTAATGATGTCATTGCCTGATGGCACTACGTTTATCAGGCCTACGGGTAGCATTGTGCTTTGTAGGCCGGATAAGGCGTCAGCCGCCATCCGGCGCGTGGCCTTAAGGTTGGCTTAATCTCCGTAAGGCAAACTCTCCTCCAGATTATCGGAGGAGAGTGTCATGAAAACCCGTATTTATGAAAGTTTGACCACCGTATTCAGCGTACTGATTGTGAGCAGCTTTTTGTACGTGTGGGTGAGCTCTTACTGATCTTTCTCCAGCACCACCCAGGCGCGAGTACCACTGGCTCCTGGGCGGTTTTGTAAAAAGAACTGCCCGCGATGAAGTTGGGTAATTCGACTGACAATACTCAATCCCAGCCCAATGCCGCCGAAACGGCTGTCCATGCGTACAAACGCTTTGCTTAACTCTCCGCATTTACTTTCATCAATGCCAGGTCCCTCATCCTCGACGGCCATAATTGCATTTTGTTCCGCGTTGAGGTCAATCGTAATGTTGGTACCTTCCGGGCTGTAACGGTGGGCGTTTTCTACCAGATTTCGCAACAGCATCCGCAACAGCGTGGCGTCGCCGCGTACGATGACATCCTCTGCGCTTGCCGGTAGGAGCAACGTTTGTTGCCGCTGGTCCAGCATGGTGCTGAGTTCATCGTAGGAGGGCAGTATGACGTCCTCCAGCAGTTTGACATGCTGGTAATTCCCGGCCGAAAACGACTGACCCACACGGGCGAGTTGCAACAGCTGCGACACGCTGTCCATCATTTGGTCGAGACGGGTGATGAGCGGCGCAACGTCAACATTGTGGGTTTTTGAGAGCAATTCCAGATGCAGACGAACGCCGGATAGTGGCGTTCGTAGCTCATGGGCAACGTCAGCAGTAAACAGACGCTCGTTGTCGATAGTGGTTGTTAGCCGCGTGACCAGATGATTGAGTGCCGTCACTACCGCCTGTATCTCAATGGTGGAGCTACGGATATTAATGGGAGCCAGATTATCCGCTGTGCGAGTTTCTAACTCCTGTTGGAGATCGGCAAGAGGACGGGTAATGCGCCGCACCGCCTGATAGCAAATAATGAGCGTCAGGCTGACCATAAAAATGCCGGGGACGATTAGGCTGGCGATAGCCTCACGGATCTCATGCATGATATGGCGATCGTTGTTACGGTTTTCGCGTAACGCCTGTTCGAACAGCTGTATTTGCTCGGTGCTTTCGTGCCACAACCAGAAGGTGCTAATCAGCTGGAAGACCAGCAGAATCAGGCCGATCGTCAGCATTAAACGCTGGCGAAGCGGGAGCGGTTGTTTTAGAAAACGCATCAAATTCACTTAGCTTTCCTCAGTAGCGGCCAGCATGTAGCCAAAACCTCGAACCGTGCGAATGCGTGATTTTCCCACTTTATCGCGCAGGTTATGGATGTGGACTTCCAGCGTATTGGTCGACGGTTCGTTATCCCAGCTGTAGATGTCGTTATACAGAATTTCCCGGTGCACCGGGCTCCCCGCTTTGAGCATCAGCCGCGACAATAGCGCATACTCTTTTGGCGTTAAGACAATTTCTTGTCCATCCATCCACACCTGGCGGCGGCCGATATTCAATGTCAGGTTGCCAATGATAATCTCACTTTCACCCTGATTGTTATGCCGGCGCAACAGCGCCCGAATGCGGGCATGCAGTTCTTCCAGCGCGAACGGTTTGACCAGATAGTCATCCGCGCCGACGTCCAGCCCGGTGATGCGGTCTTTCACGGTGTCGCGGGCGGTCAGGATCAGGACCGGAACGGTATATTTTTTCTGCCTGATGCGGGTCAGAAAATGCAGGCCATCCTCATCCGGCAAACCTAAATCCAGAACGACAAGACTGTAATGACCCGTTTCAAGGCAATGTTCGGCGGCACGGGCCGTTGACACGCCATCGCAGGCGTAGCCTTCCGTTTGTGCGGCAAGTATCAGCCCCTGTAGTAACAGCGTATCGTCTTCAACAATCAGAATTTTCATTCGGTTAGCCTCCCTTGCATGGGTGCAGAATATCATCTGCTGACTGGTAATACTTGGTTTGTACGCCCGTTAATCCCAGCAGGGTTGAGAACAGATTATCCTGTGAGAAATTTTCTGAGCTGGCCCGTTTCTGCAAACATGTTTGAGAAATCTGGTAGCGTTGCTGATAGTCCTCTGAAAGCCACAACAGCATCGGTACATGTTTTTGTGTGTCAGGTGCAATCGAATACGGCAGACCGTGCAAGTAGACGCCGTTTTCTCCTAAGGATTCACCGTGGTCGGAAAGATAAACCAGACTGGTGGTGAAATTGTCCTGATGCGCTTTCAGTATATTGATCGCTTTATCAACAATATAGTCAATGTACAGGATGGTATTGTCGTAGGTATTCACCAGTTGCTGCTGCGAACAAGTTTGAATTTCGTTGGTATCGCAGGTTGGGGTAAATTTCTTAAACTGTGGCGGATAACGGTTGTAATAGGTTGGACCATGGCTGCCGATGGTGTGCAGCACGATCACGCCGTCGCCCTTCAGGTTATTAATGTACTCTTCCAGCCCGTGGAACAGGACTTCATCGTAGCATTCACCGTTAATACACTGTCCTGGTAGGTTCAGTGCAGTCATATCCTGATGCGGTACGCGGTCACAGGCACCTTTACAGCCGCCGTCGTTATCATTCCACAGAACATTAATTCCCGCCCGCTGGATGATATCGAGTACGCCTTCCTGATGGTGGGCCAGCTCTTCATCGTAGTGCGCTCGTGGCATGTCGGAGAACATGCAGGGTACGGAAACAGCTGTCGCTGTACCGCAGGATGTTGTACGCGGGAAATAAACGACATCATCTTTTTCCAGCAACGGATTGGTCTGACGTGAATAACCGGACAGAGAGAAGTTGTCGCCGCGTGACGTTTCACCGAGCACCACAATAGTGAGGTTCTTACGTTTTCCTTTCACCATTTCTGGATTGCGATGCGCATCTTCGCCAATACGTACCAGCGGCAGGTTGGCCAGCCTCTGGTGTGAATACCAGGATGACGTTGCCACGATGCTGTTGGACGGGCTGAGGGACTTAACCAGCTCTTTGTTATTACGAAACAGCGACGCGTAATCTTTATAGAAGAAGGCGGCGACCAGCACGATAAGCAGTGCCGATATCAGGATATTCGCAGCACGATACAACACGCTGCGCAGCGCAGGCGTAATGGGTTTGATTCTTACCCAGCAGGCAACGATGGCGGCCAGAATGCCGCTCAGTCCCAGCGTCAGGAGCATTTGCGGTGTCATGAGGGCGAAGGTTTCAGCCGGTGTGGTATCCATCATGTTGGCGATCATCGAGCGGTCGATGATGATGCCGTAGGTCATGATGAAATACTGGGCGGACGCCCCGACCAAAATGAAGATGCACGCGACCAGGCGGTTAAGCCACAGGAAAGAGGCCAGCGTGAGCACGATATTCATGACGCTGAACGCGACAACCGGCATCGATAAGAACACCAGGATGTTGCGCAGTGAATCCAGCGGAAGGTCTTGCAGTACCTGTTTGTAGAACGCGATGTTCAGGAAGGTCGCAAGATAAAATGAGATCAGCAATAGCCAGCTGATTTGCCCGAGAGTCGGTCTTTTAAACAGGAGCTTTAACATTAAGGGGGTTCCATCGACTAAGTGGAGCGGATCCTCTCAAAGTAAAATTAAGCCAACATTAAGTTCTTAATGTTAGCAGGTACTGGTGGGGTGTGTGATGCGTAGGCCCGATGCGCTTATGTCATCGGGCAACGACGCTTACAGGCATTAATTATTGTTGGTCGGGGCATCCAGAGGATACGGGTTTTTATGGATCCGGTTGTAATTGAGCGCATACAGCGCGGTGATTACCATCAACATCACGAACGACCACATCACTTCTTTGGCACCAGAACCTACCACTGCCCAGATGCAGTAGACAAATGCCACGAAGGTCACCAGTAAGTACATCGGACGCGCTTTACCAAAGTGACCGTGTCCCAGCAGCAGCAAAGCGGCACAGGTGTACAGATAAGGCACCAGCGTGAAGATAACTGAGACGGAAGAGACCAGACCAAATTCTTTTGCGGCGTTTGGCGACATGCTGCTGAACTGGAAGAGGGTCATCAGGATCCCGACGATAATGAGCCCGGCAACTGGTGTCCCCGCTTTGTTGACGCGAGCGAAAATCGGTGGGAACAGGCCGTCATCGGCTGCCGCTTTTGCGGTCTGGCCGGCCAACAGTGTCCAACCCCCCAGTGAGCCAAGGCACCCAGCTGCTGCACAGAAGGAGACAATGGCACCAGCGGTATCACCCAGTGCCATACGTGCAGCATCACCAAACGGTGAGGCTGACACGCGCAGCGCAGCGTTAGGGATCATACCCATAATCGCCGTGGTTGAGAGAACGTAGCAGACGGCGGCAATTAGCACCCCGCCAATGGTGGCAATAGGGACGTTACGTTTCGGGTTTTTAACCACACCGGCGGCAACAGAGGCGCTTTCAACCCCAATGAACGACCATAAGGTTACGTTTAAGGTGCTTTGGATTGCGCCGAAGGTATTCATTCCACTGACGTTCCAGGCTGCCATATAGGTTTCACCGCGGAACCAGAACCAGCCGAAGACGGCAATCCCGACGATCGGTACCAGCGCCAGTACCGTCGCAACGGCCTGCACGCGAGTGATCATTTTTGGACCGACAATATTCAGCAAGACGAAGATCCACAGTACAACGACACAAGTGAGCGTCAGGACCAGCGGATCTTTTAAAATGGGGAAGAAATAGCTCAGGTAACCCACACCAATAACGACCATGGCGATGTTACCAATCCAGCAGGCCAACCAGTACAGGACGTTAGTCTGGTAACCTAAAAAGGGACCGAAGCAGCGGCGTGCATAAGCGTAAGAACCACCGGGACTGGAGTCTAAGGACGACATTTTGGCGTACACCATCGACAGTGCCAGGGCACCGATAATAGTGACCAACCATCCGTAGATTGCAATCCCGCCAGTTGACGCCAGGTTTGCGGGTAGCAGGAATACACCGGAACCCATAATATTCCCCGACACCATAAGGGTGACGGGGATTAAGCCCACTTTGTGAGCATCAGCATCCGTCGACATATTTTTTAACTCCTGATAAGGATAAATGACGTCACATCATACCTCTTCAGAAGACTATTTTATGATGGCGGAACAGCGGTATCGCCAATGCTGATATTATTATGGCTCATCGCTAAATGATCAAAAATCAGGCAGCGGAGGGTTCCCGATGTTGACTGACATAATGCAGTGGCGTCATTCCATAGAACTCTTTGAATACGGAAATAAAGTATGAAGTACTGTTATATCCGCACAGCTGAGATACCTGTGAAATGTTTTTCCCGTCCATCATTAATTGATTGACGGCATAACGCATACGACACGTGGTTATTATTTGACTGTAACTTGTATTTTCATTTTTGAGCTTTTTCTTTAACAAACTGGGACTCAGACATAAGCAACTGGCGACCATGCTTAAATTCCAGTCTTTATGAATATCGCTCTCAATGATGTGGTAAACGCTGTCGCTGATGCGATTGCGTAACATATGCATAAGCAGGGAGATAAACTTTTTGCTGTCGAGAAAACGCGATAATACGGTGAACAGTAGTGAGCGGGTACGCTCATTTTCGCCTTCGTTTTGCGTTTCCATTACGCTGTGTTGAGCGGCAACCCGAAAGACATCCGGCGTCAGGCAGACGGCGGTCATCACTGGGTTGGCGCTACGTTGCCAGAGAGGGATCTGTGAAAGATCTTTATTTAAAAATCGTAGATAGTCTTTAATGACATCGCGACTGATATGTACGACCAGTGCGTTATTAAGTGAAGAGAAGTCGATAATATTATTATCACACGCCATCAGAGCCATGTGGTTAGCTTTTAAACTGATGGCTTCTTTACCGTTAATCCTTAACCAAACATCTTTCTCCGTTAATACAACAACACAAGCTTCTTTGCTGCAAAGCCTCATACCCAAACTCCCGGAATATGAACATCAAATACCGTAACTCAGCACCTGCTGAGTAATAGCGGCTAAAAAAAATTGTATGATGAATCAAGACAAGCGATAAAATAGCGTGATTTTTAGTAATTACAATATCTGTAGGGTTTCTTGGCATGTACATAATTTTTTACGCAAGTGGCAACGTACTATTTGCGTATAAAAAAAGCGCGGGGTGGTCCCGCGCAAAAGGTATGACAATGTTATTGTTTTGCAGCAATACTCAGGAATTACTCAACCATCACACGTCAACCTTATAAAAAATAGACTATCTAAAAAGCGACATTAGGCTTTCACGCACATGACGTGATACACACCGTCAATAATTTCCGTTCCTTCGGTTTCATGTTCAAAGCCAGGGAAGTGATGATCCCAGGATTGCAACGAACGTAGATAACTAATCTGCGGACTGTTGGCATCGCCAAAGTTTTCCCCGGACAGCAGCATCGGAATTCCTGGTGGGTAAGGAATGACGGAGTTAGCTGCGATACGGCCCGGCAGATTTTCAATAGCCACCATCTCAACGTTATCGCTGACTATCGCGTTATAGGCTTCACGCGGGGTCATTTCAGCAACAGGCAGGCCGGAGTAGGCCGCATTGAGTCGACTACCTGGGTTATTTTCTTTCAGCCAGGCGAACATGGTGTCGCCCAAATCGTGAATACCCATGTTTGCGTAAGTGTCAGGATGTTCCTCTACCAGTTCCGGCATCACCTGTGAGAGCGGGGTATTGGCATCGTAGTGATGTTTGAAAGAGCACAGCGTGTTAATCAGCGTGCCCCATTTACCACGGGTGATCCCCATAGAGAACAAGAACATAATCTGGAAGTCGGTGGTACGGGTCGGTACGATGCCGTGGCGGCCAAGCCAGGCGGTAACCAGCGCCGCCGGAACACCGGTCTGTTCCAGTTCACCATCATCACCCATACCTGGAGCCAGAATACTGACTTTAATGGGGTCCAGCATGCTCCAGTTATCTGGCAGGTCTTTAAACCCATGCCAGGATTCACCAGGACGCATTACCCAGCAGTTCTGATCGGTCGTCAGGAGTTGAGTGGGGGCATCCGCAAAGTCATAGGTTTTTCCGGTTTGCGGATCGGTAACCACCTCTTTGTTCCACGGTTTGAAAAACCAGTCGCCCTCAGCCGTGAATTCTTTGTACAACCGTGCCATCGCCTGACGGAAATCGACGGCTTCATCGATCACTTCCTGGGTGAGCGACAGGCCACTGTTACCGTCCATCATGGAAACTGCCACATCGTTTGATGCACAGATGGCATACAGCGGAGACGTGGTGGCGTGCATCATGTACGCCTGGTTAAAGCGGGAGAAATTTACCGCTCCACGACCTTCACGGACGTGAATGTAAGATGCCTGAGAGAGCGCATTCAACAACTTATGGGTCGAGTGGGTGGCAAAAACGGTTGGGCCGCTATGGTCGCCAGGTGCACCACGCATAGCGTAGTGATCGGCATAAATCGGGTTGAAACGCGCATAGCCGTACCAGGCTTCATCGAAATGAATGCGATCGCTGGTCTGGGCTAACAGATCCTGCGCCTCTTTTGCGTTGTAGCAGACGCCGTCATAGGTGCAGTTGGTTACAACGCTGTATGACGGTTTCTGTCCGGTTTTGTCTTTCGTCAGCGGGCTTTCGCTGATTTTTTTCTGCAATGTTTCAGGTTGCATCTCCTGCGGGTAGATAGGCCCGATAATGCCGTAGCGGTTGCGGCTTGGCACCATGTACACCGGTTTTGCCCCGGTAAGAATGAGCCCTTGTTCAATGGATTTATGGCAGTTACGGTCCAGCACTACCACATCGTTATCAGTCATGCATGCCTGCATGATGGTGCGGTTAGAGCCAGAAGTACCGACCACCACGGACCATGAACGATCAGCGCCGAAGACACGCGCGGCATATTTTTCGCTTTCACCAAACGCGCCAGTATGGTCAAGCAGCGAACCCAGTGACGCGCGTTCAATACCCATGTCGCTACGGAATAGGTTTTCACCGTAGTAGTCATGATAGAAACGACCGGCCGGCGTTTTAGTAAATCCCACGCCGCCCTGATGACCAGGGGCTGCCCAGGAATATTCGTGGATGTCACTGTATTTCATCAGCGCGCTGAACAGCGGCGGTAACAGTTGTTGGCGATAACGGGTCATCGCAGCAACGGCGCGCCCAGCGATAAAGTCAGCGGTATCTTCGAGAATCCAGGCGAATTCATCGACAAGCTCCAGCAGATCGCGATCCAGCGATGCAGTGGCTTTTTCCCGATCGCCCAGCAGGAAAACGGGGACGTTTTGCTGGCGTTCGTGGAGCTTGCCGATCAATTGCCTGACATTCAGGTGTTCATCTTGTTGTTCCATTTGATAGCTGAACATCAGGCAATCAATGGCTTCATTTGCCGCGAGGATGGCATAGCCATCGTCGAATGAGGTGGACTTAATGACGGTAACATTTTGGCGACTTAAGGCATCAGCCAGACGCTCGACAGCGCTACCAACCCAGGTGTCCTGATGCAGAAACTCACTTTCAACAATTAATACTTTCATCATCTTTTACCCGGTAGTGGAGAGGTTGCAATGTATGGATTGCAGACACACCGTATGAATGTGACGCAGGCAAGTATTATCCTGACGAATTGGGCTGTAAAGTGGTCGAGAAATGAGCTTATTTTGTTTTTATTCCTTTATAAACAATCAATTGGTATTGAACGAAGGCAGTTTTTCGGCACTGTTTATCGACAGGGGAATTATTTTTTTAGCTGATACTGATATTGCCTGATGGGAAGTGCTGTCAGTGGGCATGTGTTTGCGCCATCCGGCGCTTAACCGGCCATCGATTGTCGATGTTGCTGGCTCAGTTTGCGGTACTGCTGTGGTGACATGCCGACAAATTTGCTGAAAGTATCGTAAAAACGACTGCTGGAGCGAAACCCGGCGGTCAGGGCGACGTCCAGAATGGTTTTGTCGGTGTCGCTCAGTAATGCGCGAACGTGGTTGATACGCATCGCGGTAATGTACTGCTTCATGGTGAGTTGCATCACGCGCTGGAAAATCCCCATCGCATAATTGGGGTTGAGCTTCACGTGATCCGCAACATCGTTGATGGTGAGCGCCTGATCGTAGTTGTCGGCAATAAAACTAAGCATTTGACTCACGTAAAACTGCGCGTGACGTGAAACGCTGTTTTTGTGCGTGCCCGAGGTTTTATTGACCAGGATTGGCTGCCAGCCGGAGAGGCTAAACCGCTTGAGCATCAGGCTAATTTCATCGATGGCAAGCTGGCGAATTTGTTCGTTCGGGCTGCTCAGCTCCTGTTGCCAGCGCTGAACTTCAAAGGTGCTCAGTTGCTGAGAGGCTTGTGATTTGATGACCATACCATGAGTGACGTGGTTGATCAGTTCACGGTCCAGCGGCCAGGAGAGAAACAGGTGCATGGGTAAATTAAAGATAGCCATGTTCTGGCAGGCACCTGGTCGTATTAACTGGTGCGGCGTACAAGCCCAAAACAGGGTGATGTGGCCCTGTTTAATCTGCACCACTTCGTTATTGATCAAGTATTCCACATCGCCGTCGAACGGTACGTTAACCTCCACCTGTCCATGCCAGTGGCTGGTGGTCATGGCGTGCGGCGCACGTAGTTCGATATCGAGACGTTGATATTCCGAGTACAGCGACAGTGGGCTACGGGTTTGTTTTTCATCGCTGTTGCACATGTGCGGATCGGGGGGAAGCGCTGAGATTGGCGGCGTGGTCATGGTAGCTCCAGTTCCTGATTGTTCAGAATCATGCCATTTTTCAGCGGATAAGACTGCGAATCGGCGCGCAAATCAGGTCACCATTACCGGGTAGTGTGCTTTTTTGAACCCGGATACTCTGCTTTTTGGTAAAAATTGTCCCAGAAACTCAGTTTTCATCCGGGCGAAAAGGTGAACTGAGTTTTTGGGAGTACTCGGTGCAGAAGCCGGACGTTTTTCTCGCATCCTCATGCCACCATGACGTTCATCACCCCACGCTCAGGAGAGTCATGATGCCTGCACCCAAAATTACTTTTATCGGCGCGGGATCGACGATTTTCGTGAAGAATATTCTCGGAGATGTCTTTCACCGCGATGCGCTGAAATCCGCGCATATTGCTTTAATGGATATCGATGCCGTCCGCCTGGAAGAGTCGCATATTGTGGTGCGTAAGCTGATGGACTCGGCTGGCGCTTGCGGCCAGATCACTTGTTATACCGATCAAAAAGCGGCATTGCAGGATGCCGATTTTGTAATTGTCGCTTTCCAGATCGGCGGTTACGAGCCGTGTACCGTGACCGATTTTTCCGTGTGTAAGCGCCACGGTCTGGAACAAACGATAGCCGACACGTTGGGGCCTGGTGGCATTATGCGCGCACTGCGTACGATTCCACATTTATGGCAGATTTGTGAGGATATGACTGACGTCTGCCCGCATGCCACCCTGCTTAATTATGTTAATCCCATGGCGATGAACACCTGGGCAATGTATGCACGCTATCCGCATATTAAACAGGTTGGGTTATGTCATTCGGTGCAGGGAACGGCGGAGGAGCTGGCTCGTGATTTGGATATCGACCCTACTTTTTTGCGCTATCGCAGCGCCGGGATCAACCATATGGCGTTTTATCTGCAACTGGAGCGTAAAACGGCTGATGGGACCTATGTCGATCTCTATCCGGAACTGCTGGCAGCTTATGAAACAGGCCTGGTCCCGAAACCGAATATCCACGGCAATACTCGCTGCCAGAACATTGTGCGTTATGAAATGTTCAAAAAATTGGGGTATTTCGTCACCGAGTCGTCGGAACACTTTGCTGAATACACGCCGTGGTTTATCAAACCGGGTCGTGAAGATCTGATTGAGCGCTATAAGATTCCGCTGGATGAATATCCGAAGCGCTGTGTCGAGCAGCTGGCGAACTGGCATAAAGAGCTGGAAGCGTACAAAACGACGGCGCGCATTGATATCAAACCGTCACGGGAATATGCCAGCACAATTATGAACGCTATCTGGACCGGAGAACCCAGCGTGGTGTATGGCAATGTTCGTAACGACAACTTGATCGATAACCTGCCGCAGGGCTGCTGTGTTGAGGTGGCTTGTTTGGTTGATGCCAATGGTATTCAGCCGACAAAAGTGGGTGCTCTCCCGTCTCATCTGGCGGCGATGATGCAAACGAATATCAATGTTCAAACCCTGCTGACGGAAGCTATTCTGACGGAGAATCGCGATCGTGTTTATCACGCGGCGATGATGGATCCGCATACCGCTGCGGTATTAGGGATTGAGGAGATTTATGCGTTGGTGGATGATCTGATTGACGCACACGGCGAGTGGTTGCCGGCCTGGTTGCATCGATAAGGTCCATTTAGCGTCTGCCGGATGCACGTTATCGACATCCGGCAGTATGTATATTTAGTTGGCGCTTACCAGCCCGTAGCGGCGCAGCTGTGCACAATGAACTCGCGCCAGTACAAGCACCGTCGTTAGCGCGCCGAGCAGGGCGCAGAACATATCCGACTGGGTATCCCATGGATCGCCCTGCGTACCCAGGAAGTCATCCGCGCCTTGTCCCATCGCCAGTGCCGCCCACCATTCAATGAGCTCATAGGTGGCGCTGATTGCCAGTGCTACGCAGCAGACTAAAAACGCTAACATCTTGCGGCCGCGGACAATATTGCCGCGGACTAAAATCTCTCTTGCCGTCAGGGCTGGCACCAGTCCCTGGAAAAAATGACCCAGTTTGTCATAGGGGTTGCGACTGAGATCCAACCACGTCTGCACTTCAAAACCAATGGGGACTTTGGCGTAGGTATACATGCCGCCAACCATCAAAATGATGGCATGAAAGAAGATGAGCGTGTAGAGCATGGGGGTCAGCGGATAACGCCTCATGGTGGCGAGCAGTACTGGCACAACAATAATGACCGGCGTAACTTCCATCAACCAGGTCAATTTCTCGGTGGCGCAGAAGCCAGTGTAGATAAGGATCAGCGTCAGCACTATAGCGCCAGCGTTCAGTATTACAGGATTCAGTGTGCGGAGCATGGTGAATTCACAAGTAATGGAAAATATTACTATTCACTGTGAACGGCAAAAATTCAACGCCAGTTAATGGGGGGATAAAGTTGGCCCGGGGGGATCACTGGGCTGGCCCCAAAAATTTGGTGTCAGTCCAGTGCCGGGCCGAATAGGTTACTTCGCGCAGTTAGCGCATTGTTTGCTCACGATTTGCTGGAAGAAATCGTTGCCTTTGTCATCGACCAGGATGAAGGCAGGGAAATCTTCAACTTCGATTTTCCAGATAGCTTCCATTCCCAGCTCCGGGTATTCCACGCATTCCAGATGCTTAATGCTCTGCTGCGCCAGTACAGCTGCCGGACCACCGATGCTACCTAAGTAGAAGCCGCCGTGTTTATGGCAGGCGTCGGTCACTTGCTGGCTGCGGTTACCTTTCGCCAACATGATCATGCTGCCGCCATGGGACTGCAGCAGGTCAACATAGGAGTCCATACGACCCGCAGTGGTTGGACCCAAAGAACCGGACGGGTAACCCGCAGGCGTTTTCGCCGGACCTGCGTAGTAGATCGGGTGATCTTTCACGTACTGCGGCAGACCTTCGCCGGACTCGATACGTTCTTTCAGCTTCGCGTGGGCGATGTCGCGACCCACAATAATTGTACCGCTCAGCGACAGACGGGTGGATACCGGGTACTGAGAAAGCTGGGCAAGGATCTCTTTCATTGGACGGTTAAGGTCAACTTTAACCACTTCACCTTCGCCGGCCTGGCGCAGAGATTCCGGAATGTACTGGCCTGGGTTATGTTCCAGTTTTTCAATCCAGATACCTTCGCGGTTAATCTTGGCCTTAATATTACGGTCTGCGGAGCAGGAAACGCCCATGCCTACCGGGCAGGATGCGCCGTGGCGAGGCAGTCGAATCACGCGGATGTCGTGAGCAAAATATTTCCCGCCAAACTGGGCGCCGAGGCCGAGTTTCTGGGCCTCGATCAGCAGCTCTTGTTCCAGCTGCAGATCGCGGAATGCCTGACCGTGAGCGTTACCTTCAGTCGGCAGCGCATCATAGTAGTGTGTGCTGGCCAGTTTCACCGTTTTGAGGGTGCTTTCTGCTGACGTACCACCAATCACAAATGCGATATGGTATGGCGGGCAAGCTGCCGTCCCCAGCGTACGCATTTTCTCAACCAGGAAGTTTTTCAGTTTGCCGGGAGTCAGCAGTGCTTTCGTTTCCTGATACAGATAGGTTTTGTTGGCAGAACCGCCGCCTTTTGCCACGCACAGGAATTTATATTCGTCGCCGTCCACGCTGTACAGGTCGATTTGCGCAGGCAGGTTAGTGCCGGTATTCACTTCTTTGTACATATCCAGCGCCGCGTTTTGCGAGTAGCGCAGGTTATCTTCAATATAGGTATTAAATACGCCTCTGGAGAGCGCCGCTTCGTCACCGCCGCCGGTCCAGACACGTTGACCTTTTTTGCCCATGATAATGGCCGTGCCGGTATCCTGACAGGTTGGCAATACGCCTTTGGCGGCAATCTCGGAGTTTCTCAGGAATTGCAGCGCAACGTATTTATCGTTTTCGCTGGCTTCAGGATCATGGAGTATGGAGGCGACTTGCTGTTGGTGTTCAGGGCGAAGCATGAAGGAGGCATCGTGGAAGGCTTGCTGGGCCAGTAGCGTAAGTGCTTCAGGTGCTACTTTCAGGATTGACTCGCCTTCAAACTCGCCGACGCTGACATGATCGGATGTCAGCAGGTAGTACTCAGTTTTGTCTTCCCCCAGTGGGAAAGCCGCCTGGTAAGTGAATTCAACTTTTGACATTTGCTTCCAGCCTTTTCATTTTTATCAGGAATTTAAAAATTCTCTGCGTCTTAAAGGTGGCGTGCCGCACCATAGCGGACGGCACGCGAAGTGTGATTACAGGAAACCGTACATTGCGGCGAAGACCCAACCAAAGACACAGGATACGCTTACGCCGATCAAACCAGGCAGAATGAAGCTGTGGTTGATAACGAAACGACCAATGTGGGTGGTACCTGAACGGTCAAACTGAATAGCAGCCAGATCGCTCGGGTAGGTCGGCAGAATGTAGTAACCGTAACATGCCGGAGCAGAAGCAACGATGTACGCTGGATCAACCCCGATAGCCAGTGCGACCGGAACGATAGCGGCCAGCGCTGCAGCCTGAGAGTTTACAAACTTGGAGACTAACAGCAGGACGATCGCATAGGCCCACGGATGTTCTTTCACCATCTCGCCCAGTACGCCCTGAATTTCAGACATATGCGCACCGAACATGGTTTCGGCCATCCAGGCAATACCGTACACCGCAACAATCGCGATCATACCTGAACGGAAGACTTCATTTTTTGAGATAGATGCGGGATTAGTTTTGGTTAAGATAATAATCAATGCGCCAGTCAGCAGCATGAACATCTGGATAACCAGTACCATTGACAGCGGTTTGCCACCAAAAGAAGGGCGCAGTTCAGATACGGCACCGAGCACGGCAACAACGGCGATGGCAGCGAGGAAGATCCACATGGCAAGCCAGTTACTTTTCGGCAGTTTTTTGTCTAACAGCGTTGCCGTGTCGCCATACACATAGTGATGGTTTTCAGGTACGGAAATAAACTTCTGGAACTCTTCGTCTTTATCCAGATCTTTACCGCGGAACCAACTGAAAATACCGATAGCCAGGATACCCAGCAGGGTAGATGGAATGGTGATGCCGAGCAGGTCGAGGAATTCGAGGTGCTTGCCTTCAAATGTCACGTTACCCAGCATCGCAACCAGCGAGACAACGGCGACGGAAACCGGGCTGGCGATAATCCCCATCTGTGCACCGATAGAACTCGCCGCCATCGGACGTTCCGGGCGAATATTGTTCTTAATGGCGACGTCATAAATGATCGGCAGAATGGTATACACCACGTGACCGGTACCGCACAGGATAGTCAGGGTACAGGTAACAAATGGTGCAACGATAGAAACGTATTTTGGGTTACGACGCAGCAGCTTTTCAGCTATTTGCAGCATAACGTCAAGACCGCCGGAGGCTTGCAGGGTTGCAGATGCGGCCACCACGGCAATAATAACCAGCATTACATCGACAGGGGGTTTACCCGGCTGGAGATGGAACACGAAAACCAGAATAACCAGGCCGATACCGCCTAACAAACCTAGCGCGATACCGCCCTTTCTGGCGCCATAAAACAAACATATTAATATTATGAGAAGTTGTATACTAA